>CAKTED010000167.1 GCA_934546725.1 uncultured Oscillospiraceae bacterium
ACACACTACTCCCTTAGCAGGGGAGCCCCTTCGGCCTCTTGGGTACTTCTCCATGCGCTGAACAAGCATTATATTAACATGCTTTCTCTGATTTGTCAACCACCTGGGAGAATATTTCCTGAAATATTGTATTTAAAAAAATACGCCTTGAACTTTGGCCCGGCCTGTTATATCCTGATAGAAAACGAAACTGGAGAATGCGGGGATAACAGGCGATGCGGCAGTTGGTAACGGGAATATTGGCTCATGTTGATTCGGGAAAAACTACGCTTTCCGAGGCGCTGCTTTACCGCTCGGGAGAAATACGCACGCTGGGCAGGGTAGACCACGGGGATGCGTATCTCGATTCGCTGGAGATTGAGAAGGCGAGAGGGATAACCATTGTATCCAGTCAGGCGGGCTTTACCTCGGGCGAAACGCAGATCACGCTGCTCGATACGCCGGGCCATGTGGATTTTTCGGCCGAGATGGAGAGGACGCTTCAGGTGCTTGATCTTGCCGTACTCGTGATAAGCGGGACCGACGGGGTGCAGAGCCATACCCGCACGCTCTGGCGGCTTATGGAGCGATACCGGCTGCCTGCTTTCATTTTCGTAAACAAGATGGACCTTGCCGGTGCGGACAGAGAAAGGGTCATGCTCGAGCTGAAAAAAGAGCTGAGCGCTGACTGCGTGGATATGTCCGGCGGTGGCGGTGGGGAGCTTTCCGAGGCGCTTGCGATGTGCGGCGAGGAGCTGATGGAGCGGGTGCTTGGAGGTGGAGAGATCCGGGACGACGATATCAGAGACGCCGTTGCGGAGCGGAAAATATTCCCGTGCTGGTTCGGCGCGGCGCTCAGGCTTGAGGGCGTGGACGAGCTTCTTGACGCGTTGGACAGGTTTGCGCCGCGCAGAGAGTATCCCGGGGCCTTTGGAGCGAAGGTATTCAAAATAACGCAGGATGAGCAGTGCGGACGGCTTACTCATATGAAAATTACCGGAGGCTGTCTGCGCGTGAAGGACGTGCTTTCGGGTAAGGACGGCGGCGGAAACGGCTGGAGCGAAAAGGTAAATCAGATCCGGCTGTATTCCGGTGCGCGCTTTCAGACAGTGGACGAGGCAGGAGCGGGAACGGTGTGTGCGGTATCCGGCCTGAGCGCCACCTGGCCGGGAGAGGGGCTTGGTGCGGAAAAAAATTCTGAAGCTCCTGAGCTTGAGCCTGTTTTTTCATATAATGTCCGCCTTGCGCCGGATACGGACGTGCACGCCGCGCTTCTCAGACTCAGGCAGCTTGAAGAGGAGGAGCCGGAGCTGAGGATCGTCTGGGACGAGCGCTTTCAGGAGATCCATATGCAGCTCATGGGCGAGGTGCAGCTGGAGATAATAAAGAGCGTGCTGCTTGAGCGCTACGGTATCGCGGCGGAGTTTGACAGCGGGCGGATAGCGTATAAGGAAACGATCCGGCAGCCGGTGGAGGGAGTGGGGCACTATGAGCCGCTGCGTCACTATGCCGAGGTGCATCTGCTGCTTGAGCCGGGCGAAAGAGGCTCGGGACTGAGCTTTGCCACGGCCTGCCCGGAGGATGAGCTGGACAGAAACTGGCAGAGGCTCATATTGACGCATCTTGAGGAGAAAACGCATATCGGCGTTCTTACCGGCTCGCCGATAACGGATATGAAAATAACTCTCATTGCAGGCAGGGCTCACATAAAGCATACCGAGGGCGGAGATTTCAGACAGGCAACGTATCGCGCGGTGCGGCAGGGGCTGAAGTGCGCCGAAAGCGTGCTGCTTGAGCCGTGGTATGCATTTGAGCTTGAGCTGCCGTCCGAGAGCGTTGGCCGCGCGATGACGGATATACAGCAGATGGGAGGCAGCTTTGACGCGCCTGAAACCATCGGCGAAGCGTCACTGCTGCGCGGCAGAGCTCCGGTAGCGAAGCTGCGGGGATATCAGGCCGAGCTTACGGCTTATACTCGCGGCAGAGGCAGAATATTCTGCTCTCCCTGCGGCTACGACGAGTGCTCTGACGCGGAGAAGATCATAGCCGAGATCGGATATGACAGCGATGCGGACGTTCAGAATACCGCCGATTCCGTTTTCTGCTCGCATGGCGCGGGTGTGAACGTAAAGTGGTATGAGGTTCGAGAGCATATGCACATAAATACCGGCTGGGGCGAAAAGCGTGGACCTGAGCCGGAGGAGAGCCCGTATCAGCGCAGAAAAAACGCGGAGGCATACTGCGAGCTGCTTGCGGCGGATAAGGAGCTCATGCAGATATTTGAGCGCACCTATGGCCCCATAAAGCGCGACGGGCGCAGGGCGTTCAGGCGAAGGCCGGAGAGCGCGGCGCACGGCGCTCCGGCGCGCCCGATTCCGCAGGGGCCGGAATATCTGCTCGTGGACGGATACAATATTATTTTCGCCTGGGACGATCTGAAAAGCCTTGCGCAGGACAGCCTTGAGGCGGCGCGCAGCAGGCTCATAAACATTCTCTGCAACTACCAGGGCTATAAGCGCTGCGAGCTCATCCTTGTGTTTGACGCGTATAAGGTCAGGGGAAACCCCGGCAGCGTGGAAAAGCTGCATAATATAAGCGTGGTCTATACAAAGGAGGCCGAAACGGCGGACATGTATATTGAAAAGGTAACGAACGAGATCGGGAGAAATCACCGCGTGCGCGTCGCCACGTCCGACGGCCTTGAGCAGCTGATAATCATTGGTCACGGAGCGCTGAGAGTATCGGCGGCGGAGTTTAAAAAGGAAGTGGAGAGCGTTGAGCGCTCGATCCGCGAGTATCTGAGCGAGCTTTAGAATTTATGTATACAATTTTCCGAAAAAGTGCTATACTGCCTGATGGTATGAGAAAAAATCCGCGGCTGCGGAGAGACGGAGTATGATATGCTGAACAGAGAGCTGCTTGAAAACGGGCTTGCGGAGCTTCCGCTTTTCCAGTATGAGTTTATAAGTACAGACGAGCTGGTATTTTCGGATAATATTCGCTACATCTGCAGGACGGAATGTCCGATGTACGGAAAGACCTGGGCGTGTCCGCCCGGCGTGGGCGAGGTGGAGGAATGCCGTCAGCGATGCATGAAATTTTCCGAGGCGCTGAGGATAACGACGGTAACAGAGGTAAACGATATCGCGAACATTGACGAAACGCTTGCCACGCGCGCGGAGCACGAGGCGATAACGCGGCAGGTGCGCGACCTGATAGCGGCGCAGGGCTGCAAAACCTTCGTGCTTTCCACTGAGGCCTGCTCGCACTGCGAAAAATGCTCGTATCCGGATGCGCCGTGCCGCCACACGGACTATATGTTTCCCTGCGTTGAAAGCCATGGTATAGTCGTTACGGATATCGCGGAAAAGCACGATATAACGTTCATGAACGGCAATATCGTCACCTGGTTTTCGCTGCTGTTCTATGAATGAACCGCCCTGCCAATATATTGAAAGCATAAAAATCACCTCGCGGCAAAAACTTACTGCGAGGTGATTTTTCATGATTGAAAACAGCCATGATATCATGAGCGAGCTGCCGATGGGCTTTGGCATGGCGCTTGTCCATAATTCGGATGCCATGAACTATTTTACGGGACTTGATGAGAAAAAGCAGAAGGAGATACTTGAAACCGCGCATTTTATCGAATCAAAGCAGGAAATGAAGAGCTTTGTGGCGAATCTTGCGAGCTTTGAGTGATCTCACTCAAGATATCCCTCGCGCGGAGTAATTCCCAGAACGGCGGCCATCTCTCTGAGCTGGTCGTCGTTTATTTTCTGCCTTACGGGCAGGTGAGCCGTCATCATGTAAAACTGCGCGGCCTTGTCCACTGTTTCAATAAGTCCGAGCGCCTCGTCCGGACTGCTCCCGGCGCCGAATACGCCGTGGTGCGCCCAGACGACGACGCGGCGGTCCTTCATCTTTTCGGCTGTGGAAATGCCTATATCGTCGGTGCCGCAGGGCATCCATGGCAGAACGGCTACTCCGTCGTGGAAAAACATGATGGATTCGGTCGCCATGCTCCACAGCGTGCGGGTGAATTCGCGCTCGTCAAGCGAGTGGACAAAGGTCATTGCCACCGCGTTTGTTGCGTGCGTGTGCATCACAACGCGGTGGGACGGGTCTGCCGCGAGCCGCGAGGCGTGACTTAGCAGGTGCGCCGCAAGCTCGCTGCTTGGTCTGCCGCCGTCTCGCAATCCCCACAGAAGCTCTGCGTGATCCTCCCGTATGCGCAGAAGAGCGACGTTGCTTTCGGGGTCAGGCTCAACGTTTTTGAGGTATTTGCCGCTTCCCGTTATGAGGACGCATCTGCCGGTCATGCTGCCGGGATCAAACGAGA
>CAKTED010000168.1 GCA_934546725.1 uncultured Oscillospiraceae bacterium
GCGCTTGCCCTTCATCATATCGGCCTCGGCCGTATCAAGGTAGAGCATCTGATCCTTTGCGGTGGTAATGGAACGGACATCGACCTGAAAAACGCCGGTCATATAAAGCTTCGGGGTCTTGCGCGCTACGAAATAGGTCCTGTCGCCATGCTGGCGCGCCATCTCGTGAGCGAGGGGGATGCCCTTGGCCTCGGCAGTGAGGATGTAGTCATACTCCGGCGCGAGCCTGAGCAGCTCGCGCGCGCTTGCCTCCGTAAGCGCGGCGTCGCCAAGAATGACGAAAGCGCCGATGGAGAGCTCGTCGTTAACGGGGCAGATGGGCAGCTCGCGATCCAGTCCGGCTATGTTCATTTTATAGTAATTCATAAACGGCACCTCTGTTTATATGTGTTATGCTCTAATTATATCCGCTTTAACGAAAATTGCAATAAAAAATTGCGATGTATTAACCGGTCTGCAGGAAAAGCTTTTTTGCGATTTTATTTGTGGGCACAGCCTCGCAGAGTTCCGTCATCCGCAGATGACGGAATAAAATCAAATCCCGTTTTTTACGGGGGCGCCCTCCAACGGGGCTTCTCTTGCCCCTTCGGGGCAATTCACCTTCTGTACCTCGGAAAAACACCTCTCAGCCCGTAAGTGTACGAGCAAAGCGAGTGCGCGCAGCGGGCTGCATCCCCTTCGCAGAAATGCCTGCATTTCTGCGAGATCAGCTAAGCCTTCTCATCCTCGCCGTATTTCGTAATGTCGAGCTGCTTCAGAATGGCTATCAGCACGTCCACAACGATGCTGTTGCCGGATTCCTGATACATCGACGTGTCGGAAACGACGATTTTGAACGAGTCCTTGAAGCCCATGAGGCGCAGGCATTCGCGCGGAGTCAGCTTCCTTATGCGCCCCTTGTGCGTGACGTAGTTATCAACGCCCGCGCGGTGCATCTTGTGCATCGTCTGGAGCAGGGGACGGGCAACGTCGAGGTCCGTTTTGGTGGACGTGCGGAAATTTTTTGTGCCGCCCGCGAGAACGTACTTTGCCACCTTGTCGGAAAGATAATATTTTTCCTCCACGTCCTTCACGTCGAAGATAAATTCGTCAAAATCCTCCTCGGGCGGAGCGTCCCCTGCGAGCGGGTGATACACAAAGTCGCCGTGCCAGTTGAACTGCTGGTTGCGCTTCTGGCAGAGGGCCACGTCTCCGTTCACCTGAGTATAGCTCTTCATGCGGTTTTTGTGACTCGTGACGAATTTCACGCCCTTTTCCCGCAGAAAATACCGGCTGTCAACATAGTCTTCAAGAAAATCGTACATGCGGTATTCAAGCTCTATCGGGGCCGGAAATCTGAAATCCGTTTTCGTCCGAAAGCCGAGACAGAAAAGCCGCTCACGGTTCTGTGGAATGCCGTAATCGCGGCTGTTGAGCACTCTGAAATGAACGTCGTAGCCAAGCTCCTCGAATATATCGTGGATAACGTGCCAGGTGCGGCCATTATCGTGGTTCAGCAGACCCTTAACGTTTTCAAAGAGGAAGAGCTTCGGCTCCGTTTCCTTGACGATCCTTGCAAATTCATAGAAAAGCGTTCCGCGCGCGTCCTCAAAGCCGAGCCGTTTGCCGACCATGGAAAAGGCCTGGCACGGCGCGCCGCCGACGATGAAGTCCACCTTGCCGCGATATCCTCTCGCGTCGAACTCCCGCACGTCGGTAAACCAGTCCTCCTCACGGATGTCATAGTTTGCAAAATAGCTCTTTTTGCAGTTTGCGTCGATATCCCCGGCGAAAACGATGCGGCTTTTGAGCCGCAGGCGCTGAAAGGCGTGCTCTATGGCGCCAATGCCGCTGAAAACCGTTCCAAGGCGCACGGTGCGCTCCGGAAAGGCGAAGTCCTTATCCTTCCAGCTGTCGGCGGCAAGCTCCTCCGGGATGATCTCGGAATTATCGACCTTTGAGGAGCGGGCCTTTACGAGCTTTTTAACGCTGTTTATTTTATCGGATTCCTCATGGATGCTTTTTTCGACATCCGTAAGCTTTTTTGGCATTATGATCTGTCCTCCGGGTCAAACGATGAAGTATGCCGCGACGATGGCGGCGGCGATTACAAGGCCGAGTGTCAGCACGACGGCGAAGGCCGGGCGGGACGCTCTTTCGGACATGTATTTTTCCTCGGGCGAGGAAAA
Organism: uncultured Oscillospiraceae bacterium; assembly: GCA_934546725.1. Classification (GTDB taxonomy): domain Bacteria; phylum Bacillota; class Clostridia; order Oscillospirales; family Oscillospiraceae; genus RGIG6375. The sequence goes on from CAKTED010000168.1 coordinate 2,169, forward strand.
GCGGCAGATGCGGTCCATCTCATTGTCCCGCAGGAGGACGACCGTTACGATTATGTACGGCGCCGCGCTTATGAATTGCAGCGGGGAATATGAGCCGATCACGCCGGAGACGGAAACGCCGCTTATGCAGGCCGATGTCATGAGCGCACAGAAATCATTGAAGGCGTGGAGAAATATGACCACCCATATGTTGCGGGTCCTGTAATATATGGCCGTGAACGCCATGCCCATTGCGATGGCGGCAAAGGTCTGGATAAGAACACCGCCGGGAGCCGCGACGAAGAGGTTGCCGAGGTGCATCAGCCCGAATATCATGCCGGAGCAGATAACGGCGCTCCACACGCCGCAGCTGTTCCTGCCGAATCTTTCAAGGAAAAGATTTGAGACCAGCCCGCGAAAATACAGCTCCTCCGTAAGGCCTATGAGGAACATGGCCGCGATGAAGATCGGGAGCTGCCATGCGGGCCTGAAGCTGTAACTCCCGCCGCCCGATATAAGCAGGAGCAGGGAGCTCATGAGGGAATAGATGGCGATAAAGATGAAATAGCCGCCGGAGAGAAGACCGCGCGCAAAGCTGCGGCGGCGCTCCCGCCATATGCCCCAGAGGCCGAAGAGGGCCGTCATGCCAAGGCCCGGCAGCAGGACGAAAAGCTCTGCCGCCGCCTGAACGGCGTACTCTCCGCCGTAAAACAGCGGGGTCAGAAATGCTGTGATAAGGAAGGAAGCAAGAGTCATTGCGCCCCAGAAAACCACAGTGATAATGATGCTGAACGTGAGCGGCAGCCGGGTGCTGAGAGAGCGAAGTCTTTGCATTGGCAGTGCGCCTCCTTTTAAAATATGTGCGAGGATATGCGCTGTACCCTTTATAAGGTATTATAGCATATTTGTCGAATAATTGGAACTGTGGCTTTACAAAACGAAAAAATACTGGTAAAATTAAATAAAAAGTCAGGAGGACTGCTATGAATTTTGATTTGAATGCATATTATGCCCGCATCGGACTGGAAGCGGACGGCAGCTGGAGCGAAACGGAGCTGCTGAAAAAAATGCACTATAAGCATATCACTGCCATTCCCTTTGAGGGGATAGAGCCTTACATGGGCAGAGAGGTCGCCGTCGACGCGGACAGCGTTTTTGAAAAGCTCGTCATGCGCCGACGGGGCGGATACTGCTTTGAGCAGAACTGTCTTATATATACCGCGCTGCGCGCCGCGGGTCTTGAGACATACGGCGTACTGGCGAGAGTTGCCGGACCTGACGGCTTCGGCAGCCACAGCCACAGAATGAATATCGTAACGGCGGACGGAGTGCGATATGTTGCCGACGTTGGCTATGGTGGAGACTGCTTTGTATTGCCGCTTAAGCTTGAGTGCGATGTGGAGCAGAGCGACGGGAGAAACACCTATCGCATTGTGAAGGGAGAGATGGTGCAGTACTCCGTTCAGATACTGCGAGAGGGAAGCTTTGCCGACATGCTGGGCTTTGACGATATCCCCGCGCTGGACTGCGACTTTGAGCTGAGCAACTACTATACGAGCAGCAATCCGAAGTCCGGCTTCCGTATGTTCCTCATGTGCGCCCGCCAGTTTGACAACGGCAAGGTAACGCTTTTTGGCCGCTATGGCTCGGTTACTGAAAACGGCGAGACCGAGCATTTTGAACTGAAGGACGATGAGATGGCGGCGTTTATCCGAGACAGGCTTGGTGTGAATATGGACGGCGTGGAGCTTTCGCTGCGAGACTGATGGACAGGGAAAAATATATGCGCCGGGCGCTCGAGCTTGCCCGCGAGGCCGCGGCAGCGGGGGAGATACCCGTCGGCTGCGTAATAGTACGCGGCGGAGAGGTGATCGGCGAGGGACGCAACCGCCGCGAGGAGAAGCGCTGCGCCACCGCGCACGCCGAGGTGGAGGCGATAGAGGAGGCCTGCCGCGCGCTTGGCGACTGGCGGCTTTCGGGCTGCACGCTTTTCGTAACTCTTGAGCCCTGCCCAATGTGCGCCGGAGCCATAATAAACGCGCGTATCGGAGAAATAGTCTATGGCGCGCGGGAGGAGAATACCGGCTCGTGCTCAAGCGTAATAAACCTTTTTGAGGAAAATTACGGTCACAGGCCGCGCATATACGGC
>CAKTED010000169.1 GCA_934546725.1 uncultured Oscillospiraceae bacterium
GGCGCAATAGAGCTGCTCGTGATAAGCGGTCTGTGCAAATCCAACGGCGACGCAAGGCGAAACATTCAGCAGGGCGGCGTAGAGATCGGCGGCAAAAAAATCACCGACGTTGCTGCGCGCATCTCGAGAGATGAGCTCAGCGGCGACGGCGTTGTAGTAAAGCGCGGCAAGAAAAATTTCCACCGCGTATTCATGAAGTGATCATATCAGTCGATGGCGGGGCCGAAATATGCAGGCTCTGGCGGCTCGATACTCAGCATCCCGAAGGCCTTTGCTCTTTCGGGGTGCTCTTTTTCTGCCGGAGCGCGCAAAATGCAGCGCTCAAATCCGAGCCTGGCGGCGGCAGCGGCGGCGAAGGACTCCGCCCGGTCCGACGCTTCGCACAGAAGCTCCTTTATCCAGAGCTTACCCTCCACGGCTTCGCAGAGCATTATGGCTCTCCCGTCGCCGAGCGACACCTCGTAAAAGCCAAACGGCGCCGTCACCTCGCCGATAAACGCCAGCGCGCGAACGTCAAAGCTCATATGAGCGCTGCCGCGAAGCAGCGCTTCCCTGCGAACGGAGTATTCCCCGGCAGCGATACGCTTCAGCTCGCAGGAGACCGCAGGCAGCGAGTCCACTGTGAGCATGCTGGCAAAAAACGCGGTTTCATATCCGGCAAAACGACTGTAATAATCAAAAAGCCCGCTTTCCGCCGGAACAAGGCAGGACAGCCCGTACCTTTCGCGGCAAAAATCGCGGCAGCGCAGCGTAAGCTCCTTACCAATATCGCGCCCGCGATATTCCGGCAGAACGCCCACGGCGTAAATATACGGACAGGCGGCGGTACCGCCGTCCGAACGCACAAGGCTGCATATATCCAGCACATACGCCGAACCGGCGGCAGCGCCGTCCTCAAGGGCAAGGAACGCGTGCGAAAGCGGAAATATTTCGCTGAAAAACGGCGCAAGAAAATCCTCACCGTCTCCAAAAACGGCGCTCCATATCGCCTTTAACGCAAAAATATCGCCCTCGCAGGCACTTCGCAGCTCTGCCATCAGCGCATCACCGCCGTATATTTCTCTTCCATAAATTCGGGATAGTACGACTGCTTGGCCTTGCGGAGATTTTCAAGCCCCATATCATCCTCCCGGTTTATATACTCTATCTCGGGATATTTTTCCTTTATCATGCGCACAAATTCGCGATTTATCATGGGATACGCTCCGGTTATGGAGGCCTCCGCCTTTTCAAAGTGGACGACATATGTATCCCGGCAGATGCGCTCGCCGATGGTGAACGCGCAGGGCGTGTCCCCGTCATACAGGAACGCGCCGTCCAGCTCCAGCTCGTCAAAATGCCTGAGCGAGGTGCGAATGGCCATCGCCTCGGCAAAGGCGGTGTCGTATTCCGAATCGTCCTTTTCAGTTATCCACTCGCCGTCCATATCCGCCGTGAGGGCAACGTTGTCTTTCGTCATCGGCTCAATGCGCCAGTTATGCTCGTTCATGAAGCGGTTTACAAAATTGCGCTTGGCGTGCAGCTTCTTTCCGGAAAGCAACACAAGCTTTTCGGCGGAATAGACGTAATCAAAAAGGTTCGTTGACGGCGCGATATCGAAAACACCGGGGAAAAGGCCCTCAATAACCGGCAGCTTCGACGGATGGATGGACTGCAGCCGCAGCTTCTCGCCGCACTCGTCGCAGTGCTTCATAAGCTTTCTTATAACGTCGCCAAGCTCCTCGTCCGCATGAACGCCGAGCGGGTATGAATACCAGTTCACCCCGTCGATTTTCGTGCATATGACGAGGCAGCCGTCCATGACCGTACACTTCGCGCTGTAGCTTGCACCCCAGGCGTATATGTTCACGAAGCTGAAGTCGGCATTTCGGATATTTTCGGAATAAATAATAGGATACATCCATTTCCTGTCAGAAAGTGTAACAGGCTTGAAATCCAGCATAAAATAAAAACACCTCAATATATTATCAGTAAAAAGGCTCAGAGAGTATGGTCGCAGACCTCTCTGATCCTTGCCTCAAGCCGCTTGAGATCCTCAAAGGTTTCGGGCCGCTTGCCCGGATCGCGCAGCAGCGCGGCAGGGTGATAGAGCGCGCAGATGTCCGCCTCTCCATTTTTGAACCACAGGCCGTGCTCTCTTGTGATCCTGAAATCGCTTTTTATGAAGCGCATCGCGGAAATGCGGCCAAGGCAGACGATTATTTTCGGCTGAAGCAGCTCGCGCTGCGCATTGAGCCACTTAAGGCACGCCGCCTGCTCCTCGGGCAGCGGGTCACGATTTTTCGGCGGGCGGCATTTTACCGTGTTCGCAATATATACCATGCTGCGGTCCAGGTTTATCATGGCAAGCATATCGTCCAGCAGCTTTCCCGCGCGGCCAACGAAGGGCTCGCCCTTCAGGTCCTCCTGCTCACCGGGGCCCTCGCCGATAAACAGCACCTCGGCGTTTTCGCTCCCCACGCCAAAAACGACGTTTGTACGCGTCTGGCAAAGCCCGCAGTCGCGGCAGGCCAGGCATTCTCTTCGCAGAGCGTTCCAGTCCAGCATGATAAAAAACCAGTCCCTTCAGGTGATATCCAGGCCCGGCGCGCATAGTAGCGCGCGGCGTGATGCGTGATGATTATAGCATCTAATTGATCTGTTTGCAACTTCAACGATAACATTCATGCGAAACGTTTTGGTGAAAGTGATATAAAGAGAAAGGCAAATTAACATGTTTTTGAGAATTTTTTATATATTATGCTTGCAAAGCCGAAGCAGGTATGCTATAATGCAGCTATAAAAAACACAAGGAGTGTGTGGCTCGAATGAAATTTATGGACAGCAAAATCAAGAACTGCGTGTATACTTTTCTTGTCTACCTCGTCGTCATGTTTGAGATGAGCGTTCTTTCCGGCTATCGTTTCGCAACCGGAGCGGCAGATAAGTATGGCACCGGTATCACTGCGGAGAAGATCAATACGCTTTCTCTCGTCGGCAAAAATATCGGCTGGAACTTCGTTGTATGTTCCGTCTTCATCATCCTTGCAATGTTTGCTTTCGCTATCTGGATCGGTTATAACCGCAATTTCGGCGGCATCGTCGGAATGGTCGTTATCAACCTTCTCCCCTTCCTTGGTCTTATCATTCCCGGCACCGGCGTATATAACTTCTTCTGGGGTTACGGCACCGCGCACTTCCTTCCCGCAATGTCCATTTTTGGACTTCAGAATGCCGGTAAGGTCCCGCAGATAATTTTCATCCTTGCAGTCCTCGTAATAACAGTTGTCTGCTTCTTCATCGGCAAGTCTATCAGAGCCAAACACGCCGCCAAGTACGAATACGACTGATTTCGTTCCGTACTGCATACATAAGATTCTCAAACAGCGTTGCATTTTTTGCGGCGCTGTTTTTTGCTGTTTTTCTTTATGACGCTGCCCCTTTGGACTCACGTTTACGAAATCGTGCACTCACCATACGCTGTCATTCAGAGCCTGCGTCAGCAGGCGAAGAATCCCCCATATGGTTCCATAGAGGCAAGGACACGCATTCTCAAACTCCGCTGTCATTCTCGCGCTCCGCGCGGGAATCCCCTCTATGGTTGCGCCGGGGTAACGATGTCGTACTGCTCCGCCCCTGACCGGGGGATCCCCGCTGCGCGAGGATGACGGTGGAGAGGGCGACCCTCACGCGTCCACGATTGGGACTCTGCCCCTCCGCAGGGGATTCCACGGGGTGCTGACGCCCCCCTCTGAATGACGGAAACCTTCAGACTCCGCGTCCACTTCATATGCGTCCTGCGCATCCACTGTCATCGTCCCCATGCGCAAAACCATAAAAAATCGCAGGGAGAAAAGCCTTTCAGGCTTCTCTCCCTGCGGTAATTTCCGCTATGTATCAGCAGCGATCAGTGAAAAATACGGATCTTGCCAACAAGAGGCAGCTCCTTTGCCTTACCCTGGCAGCAGTTGACAATGCCAAGGATAACGCACACGAGCTCAAATATCGCGCCTACGCCCGCAACGATCCAGCCAAGTATGGGAATGATGCAGACTATGCCGAGCGCGATGCCCAGCAGAGTAAGGACGAGTCCCTGGTTTGCGTGGAAGCGCACGAACGCGGAATTCGGCTTTATGACGAGGGGCAGGATCATTGTCATAATTCCGAAATAGCAGAAGATCGACAGGAACTTCGTGTCCGCGATATCGGTCGCGTCAAATTCGGCCGTCTTGTCGCTTACGTTTATAACGTTTGC
>CAKTED010000170.1 GCA_934546725.1 uncultured Oscillospiraceae bacterium
TTCGGCCGCGATCCGCTTCGCTGGGTTCGCGTCCGAGACGGGGGAATCTTCGCGAGGATGACGGAGGAGGACACGACCCTCACGCGTCCACGGATTGTTACCTTCACGCACCCACATTACCCCAATGTCCACAACAAATCTCGAATACATAAGGAGGCAAAACAATGAGATCGGTCAGAATAACGGCGCTGCTCCTCAGCGCGATGGCGGTGCTCTTCGCCGCACGGACGGAAAGCGCGGCCTCGGCCGTGGCGGATAGCGTACTGCGGCTGCACGTCGTGGGCGCGTCGGACTCGCGGGAGGACCAGGCGCTGAAGCTCAGGGCGCGCGACGCGGTGCTGGAATACCTCGCCCCCGTGCTGGAGGGCTGCGAAAGCCGGGAAGAGGCGGAGCGCAGGGTCCTGCCGCTGCTGCGCGACATAGCCGCGGTCGCGGCCAGGGCGTCAGGCCAGACGGCGGAGGCGGGGCTTGCCGGGGAGGAGTTTCCGGAGCGCGAATACGACGGCTTCGCCCTCCCGGCGGGCGATTACCGCGCGCTGCGGATACGCCTGGGCGAGGCGCGGGGCAAAAACTGGTGGTGCGTGGTCTTCCCGCCGCTCTGCGCCGCGCTCGCCACCGATGACCCGGATGCCTTCGCGCTCTTCGACGGCGGCGAAACGGCGCTGATCGCCGGCTCCGGGCGCGAGATACGCTTCCGCGTTGTGGAATGGACGCGCTCGCTCCTCGCGCGGCTCTCGTGACGCAGTTCTGTCCGCACCCCGCTGCGCGAGGATGACGGTGGAGTACACAACCCTTCCGCGTCCACGGCCGTACCATTCCGCGTCCACATTCCCGCACACGACACCCCTATCAGACCGTTACCGCGCGCCTTATCCACAAAACAGCCGCCGGATGTGGAAAACACATCCGGCGGCACTGCATTATTCGGCATTATCCCCGTCCCCGGCGGGAGAGTTATCAACATTTTCGCCCTCGGCTGGGGATTCCTCATGCTCGGTGCGGGCTATGGATATGACCTTCGCGCCGTCCATAAGGGTCATGAGGCGCACGCCCTGCGTGGCGCGGCCATAGGTATTGATATCGGCGGCGGCCATGCGGATGACGATGCCGTTATCCGCCACGAGCAGCACGTCGTCGCTGTCGTTCACGACCTTTACGGCGGCGACCTTGCCGGTCTTTTCCGTGACCTGGTAGTTCTTCATGCCGCGTCCGCCGCGCTTCTGCGGCTCGTTGCCGTCGCCGCGGATATACTCGGAAAGCTCCGTGCGCTTGCCGTAGCCGTTTTCCGTAACGCTCAGGAGCGAGCCCTCGCCGCGCGCGCGCGCCGCGCCGACGCAGTAGTCGCCGTCCCTGAGGCTTATGCCGCGAACACCGGCGGCGGTGCGGCCCATCGGGCGCACGTCGTTTTCGTTAAAGCAGATGGCCGAGCCGTCGTGCGTGGCGATGAGGATATTATCGTCGCCCTCCGTCTCGCGCACGGAGATCAGCTCGTCGCCGTCCACAAGGTTCAGGACGCGCAGGCCGGTCTTGCGGATATTCTTCAGCTCGCTCGTGCGCAGGCGCTTCACGGTGCCGCCGCGCGTGACGAACATGAGGTAGCGGTCTTCCGGGAAGCCGCGGCCATGGATCATTGCGTTCACGCGCTCGCCCGGCTCGATTGGCAGAATATTCACGATGTTCGTGCCCTTTGCGGCGCTGCCCGCCTCCGGGATCAGGTAGCCCTTGCGGCAGTAGACCTTGCCGAAGTTCGTGAAGAAGAGGAGATTATCATGCGTCGAGGCTGTGAAGATGGTCTCAACGAAGTCCTCCTCGCGCGTGGCCATGCCGCGCTTGCCGCGCCCGCCGCGCCGCTGGGCGGCATAGGTATCAAGGCTCATGCGCTTGATGTAGCCCGCGTTCGTGAGCGTATAGATGCAGGTCTCCTCGTCGATGAGGTCCTCGATGTCTATCTCGTCCTCGACTATGGCTATCTCCGTGCGGCGCTCGTCGGCATATTTGCCCTTTATCTCCAGCAGCTCGTCCCTGAGAACGCCCTTTATCATGCTCTCATCGGCCAGCAGGCGCTGGAAGTAGTCTATTTTCTTCAGAAGCTCGTCATACTCCGCCTGGAGCTTCTCGTGGTCAAGTCCCTGCAGCTGCTTCAGGCGCATGTCGAGAATGGCCTGAGCCTGAACCTCCGAAAGGCCAAAGCGCTCCATCAGGCGCTCCCGCGCATCGTCGTAGCTCGTGCGGATTATGTGGATGACCTCGTCAATATTCGCGTGCGCTATGAGCAGACCCTTCAAAATATGCGCGCGCTCCTGCGCCTTTTTGAGGTCAAATTTCGTGCGGCGGACGATTATCTCCTCCTGGAACGTGAGATATTCGTCCAGAATCTGCCGCAGGGAGAGGATGCGCGGCTGCGACTGATCGTGGATGAGCGCGAGCAGCACGATGGCGAAGGTAGTTTGCAGCTGCGTTGCGGCGAAAAGGCGGTTGAGCACCACCTGGGGGTTCGCGTCGCGCTTGAGCTCGATGACGAGGCGCATACCGTCGCGGTCAGTCTCGTCGCGCAGGTCGGATATGCCCTCAAGACGCTTTTCCTTCACCTGCTCGGCGATGTTCTCCACGAGGTTCTTCTTGTTCACCTGGTACGGCAGCTCCGTAACAATGATGCGCTGGCGGTTCTGGCCAAATTCCTCTATCTCGGTGCGGGCGCGAACGTGGATGCGGCCCCGGCCCGTGGCGTAGGCGGCGCGGATGCCGGCGCGGCCCATGATTATGCCGCGCGTGGGGAAGTCCGGCCCCTTGATGTACTGCATCAGGTCGTCCAGCTCCGCGTCCGGATTCTCGAGCACGCAGACGCAGGCGTCTATGACCTCTCCGAGATTGTGCGGCGGTATATTCGTCGTCATGCCGACGGCTATGCCGCTCGAGCCGTTCACAAGGAGGTTCGGGAAGCGGCTTGGGAGCACGCGCGGCTCCCTGCGGCTCTCGTCGAAGTTCGGATCCCAGTTCACGGTGTCCTTATCAATGTCGCGCAGCAGCTCGTCCGCGATCTTGGACATTCTCGCCTCGGTGTAACGGTAGGCCGCCGGGGGGTCGCCGTCCACTGAGCCGAAGTTGCCGTGGCCGTCGATGAGCTCGTAGCGCATGGAGAAATCCTGCGCAAGGCGCACCAGCGCGTCATAAACCGACGCATCGCCGTGGGGATGGTACCGGCCCAGAACGTTACCGACGGCCGTGGCGGATTTTTTGTACGGCTTATCCCAGGTGAGGTTATCCTCATACATGGAGTAGAGTATGCGCCGGTGTACGGGCTTCAGTCCGTCGCGCACGTCCGGCAGCGCTCTTCCGACGATAACGGACATCGCATAGTCGATATACGAGGTCTTCATCTCCTCCTCGAGCTGCGACGTGATTATTTTCTGTTCAGGGAAGCTTATATCGCCTGTCTTTTCTTTTGCCATATTTTTTTCCTCGCTTGTTTCGTATTATGCGATGGTGTGGGTCGTTTGTGGTGTGTGTGGGTGTGGGGTGGGGGGCGTGTGCCGTGGACGCAGAGACCAAAAGTTTACGTCATTCAGAGGCCGAAGGCCGTGGAATCCCCTACGGAGGGGCAGATGTCCAACAGTGGACGCGGAAGCTCAAAATCTCCGTCATTCAGAGGGGTACGAAGTACCCCGTGGAATCCCATATGGAGGAGCTGGGCAGTACGTTGTCGTTACCATGGTGGAACCATCTGGGGGATTCTTCGGTCGCCTACGGCTCCCTCTGAATGACGTGCAAGAGGGTAAGTGCGTTGCAGGGTGCGGTGGTGACGGTTGGCAGCGGGGTGCGATGCGTCCGTGGACGCGGAGTCTCAAAGTTTCCGTCATTCAGAGGGGTGCGTCAGCACCCCGTGGAATCCCATAAGGAGGGGCTGGGCAGTGCGTCATGTAAGCTCAATGTCATTCCATTCGGGATTAATGCTTTCAATCAGCCGCTCCTTTTTGGCCCTGCTCATACCCTTTATCTTTTTCTCGGCTACAATGGCTTCATATGCCGTGCCGAACTGCTCTACATATACGAGCTTTTCGACGTTATACCTCGCCGTGAAGCTTTTTCGGTCAACGTGGTTTCTGTGCTCATACATTCGTCGCGGGACGTTATTGCTCATGCCCGTATAAAGGACCGTATTGTTCCTGTTCGTCATGATATAGACGTAAAACGGCATGATGCATTTTCCTTTCCCGATAGTATTTGGTGTAGTGT
>CAKTED010000171.1 GCA_934546725.1 uncultured Oscillospiraceae bacterium
GCTCCCTTGCTCCTCCTTTTCGGCCGCGATCCGCTACGCTGGGTTCGCGTCCGAGACGGGGGAGGGGGATTCCACGGGCTTTGCCCTCTGAATGACGGCGACCCTGAGCCTCCGCGTCCACGTCCCCCGCAACATCTCAACACACAAAAAACCGGGAGCACCGCAAAAAGCTGCGGTACTCCCGGTTTTCGTATCCTTACAACGTTACAGCCCCTCGAGAAGTGCGTTCTGTGCGCGGGTAAAGGCGGCCTTTTCTGCGCTGTCGGCGGCGGAAAGCTCGTGAGTGAGATACTCCGGCGCGATGCGATCCACAACGCCGCGCACGGCGGGGTCGGAGAACGGCTTGTGCGTATCAACGGTCGTTATGAATTTGTAGGCTTCCGTAAAGCTGTGCAGATAGTCCTCGTCGCCCTGCGGCGGATTTTCCAGCATGCGCTTGACGAATTCCCCGCTTACGGACTGATGCAGATGCATGCCGTGGATGTATTTGCAGAGCGAGCCGTGCGCGTCAAGGCAGCGGTGGATAAATTCGCAGCCCTCGGCCTGACTGCGGATATCAAGATTGGCGTTCATCAGGTGGCCGGTGTCGAGCATTATGCCGGCGCGGGGGTAATTTACCTGGCTGAGCATGTACTCCGTCAGCGCCGGATCGGTGAAGGAAAAGCCCTTCCACCAGAGGTTTTCAAGCAGGATCTCAAAGCCGAAGTCCTCTCCGCCGGTGGCAAGGTTCAAAAGCTCGCAGGCGGCGTCTATGACCTCCCTGTCCGTATGCTCCCACTTGTGGGTGTAGCCCTCCTCGATGGAAACGTCGGAAACGTGAAAAACGGCGTATTTTACGCCCATGCGGCGCGAATATTCAAGGTCAGCGCGGAGCTGGGCGACAAATTCCTCGCGGCTCGAGGCGCTGTACAGCTGGCGGACGGCGTCCCATGAGCCAAACTTGTGCAGCAGCCTGTCCTCCCGTCCAAGCCAGAAGTCCACCCAGTCGGAATAGAATATCAGGTGGCAGCCGACGGCCATCTCGGGCGTGATTATTTTGCGGTCGTCCTCGCCGCAGCGGATGACCTCCATCCCGTCGCAGCCGCAGGAGCGGATATATTTCGCCAGCTCAGAGCTGTCTGCATAGGCGGAGAGCGAGCGGTTTTCGCTTACGGCGTTTATGAGTCTGTACATTTTTGCGCCCCCGATAATTTGATGGGGCTATTATAATGTATTTTTCCGCAATAAGCAATGGACAATCAGTGCAGTTTGGGAGTATAATAAATTCTGTATGAGAAAATAATGGTGCCGCTGCACCGTGAGTGCAGTTATGGGACTTTGGGCATGTGCGCCTCCATGGAGGATCCCCGCTGCGCGAGGATGACGGAGGAGGCGGAGGACCCTCCCGCGTCCACGGTCGTGCTGCTGTTCAGAGCGTGGAATTGTAAAGATTATTTCCGTCATTCAGAGGGAGCGTAAGCGACCGAAGAATCCCCCAAATGGTTCTGCCAGGGTAACAACAATGTACTGCTCAGCCCCTCCGCAGGGGATTCCACGGCCTTCGGCCTCTGAATGACGGAGATTTTTGTCCCCGCGTCCACAATACACCGCGTCCACTGCCCCTGCATTCACAATACACGACAAAACACCACCATCACAGACGAAACACTCACATATATAAAACACACAACAGGAGCGGAAAAAATGACACTTCAGGAAACGATAAAAGCGATCCGCCCGGCGGACAGAGCCGCGTATGAGGCGGCGAAAAAGCGCTGGGACAGCATAGCCAAGCCGCTTGGCAGCCTCGGCCTCATGGAGGAGGCCGTGTGCCGCATGGCGGGCATGCGCAGAACGCCCCAGGTGGAGATAAAAAAGCGCGCCGTCGTCGTAATGTGCGCGGATAACGGCGTTGTCGCCGAGGGCGTTACGCAGTCCGGGCAGGAGGTAACGGCCATCGTTACGGAGAACATGTCCAGCGGCGACACGAGCGTATGCTGCATGGCGCGCTCCGCCGGGGCGGACGTTATCCCCGTGGATATCGGCTGCGCCATGCCGGTGAAGGGCGAGCACATTCGCCAGTGCTGCATAAGGCGCGGAACGGCCGATATGGCTCAGGGCCCCGCCATGAGCCGCGAGGAGGCCACAAGAGCCGTCGAGGTGGGCATAAATCTCGTCTGCGAGCTGGCGGAGCAGGGCTATACGCTGCTTGCAACGGGCGAGATGGGAATAGGCAACACCACGACAAGCAGCGCAATAACTGCCGTGCTGCTTGAACGGGAGCCCGCCGAGGTGACGGGGCGCGGAGCGGGACTTACGAGCGAGGGTCTGCGCCGCAAGGTCGCGGCGATAGAGAAGGCCATCGCGGTGAACAGGCCGGATAAAAACGACGCGCTCGATGTGCTTGCCAAGGTTGGCGGACTGGATATAGCGGGTCTCGCGGGCGTATTTCTCGGCGGCGCGCTCTGCGGCATACCCGTTCTGGCGGACGGCTTCATCTCCTGCGTTTCCGCCATCGTCGCCGAGCGGCTCTGCCCCGCGGCGGCGGACTACGTTCTTGCAAGCCACGCCTCGAAGGAGCCCGCCGGGCGGCTCGTTACAGAGGCGATGGGCGCGCGCCCCTTCCTTTATGCGGATATGTGCCTTGGCGAGGGCACGGGCGCGGTGGCCGTAATGCCTCTGCTTGATATGGCGCTGGCCGTCTATGACGGCATGAGCACCTTTGAGGATATAAGCATCGAGGCCTACGAGTACCTTGAGTGAGCGGGAGGCCGGAGAATGCTGACAGTTGTTACCGGCGGCTCCGCCTCAGGCAAATCCGAGCACGCCGAGAGCCTCATAACCGCCGGGGAGAATAAAAACCGCGTATATATCGCCACGATGCGCGTATGGGACGCCGAGGGCGAGGCGCGGGTCGCGCGGCACCGCGCAATGCGAGCTGAAAAGGGCTTTACCACGCTCGAATGCACGGAGAATCTGGCCGGGGCGGATATCCCGCGCGGCTCGGCGGCGCTTCTTGAGTGCATGTCCAACCTTGCGGCGAACGAATGCTTCGGCGAAAAGGGCTTTGACGGCGCGGTGGAACGCATTATTGCGGGCGTCCGGCACCTTGCGGAGGCGGCGGAGGACGCCGTTATAGTAACGAACGAGGTTTTTTCAGACGGAGTTCACTACGATGAAACGACGGAGCGCTATCTTGCCGTGCTTGCGGAGGTGAACCGGCGGATATCCGCCATGGCCGGGCGCGTTATCGAGGTCGTGTGCGGGATACCGCTTGTATGGAAGGACGTGACGGCATGAGGCTTCTGCGCTCAATGTGCATGGCTTTTCTGATGTATTCGCATATCCCCGCGCCGAAGGTGGAGTGGAAGGATGAAAACATGGCCTATGCCATGTGCTTTTTCCCGCTGGTGGGCGTTATCGAGGGCGCGGTGCTCATCGCGTGGTATTTTCTCTGCTCGGCTGTCAGGATCGGCGCGCTGCTGTTCGCGGCGGGCGCGGTGCTGCTGCCCGTGGCGATAAACGGCGGCATCCATCTTGACGGCTTCTGCGACTGCTGCGACGCGCTGGCCTCGCACCAGACGCGTGAGCGCAAGCTGGAGATCATGAAGGATTCCGGCGCGGGCGCGTTCGCGGTCATTGCCTGCGGGGCGTACCTGCTGCTTTTTACCGCGCTGTGGAGCGACATGGAGGCCGATGCCCGCGTTATCTGCGCGCTGGCGCTGGGGCCGGTTCTGTCCCGCGCGCTCAGCGGCTTCGGCGTAGTCACCTTTAAAAACGCGCGCACCGGCGGCCTTCTGGCTACGTTTTCAAGAGCGGCGGATACGAAAAGGGTTCGCTGCGTCATGGTACTGTGGATGCTCGCCGCCGTCTGCATCATGGCGTTCGCTTCGCCCGTGGCGGGCGTTGCCTGCGCGGCCGGCGAGCTTGCGATGTTCGCCTTTTACCGCGTTTCGGCATACCGCCAGTTCGGCGGCATTACGGGCGATACGGCGGGCTGGTTTTTGCAGCTTGGCGAGCTGTGCGGCGTCGGCTTCGCCGTTTTTGCGCAGCATATCGCGGCGCTGATGTGAAAATGTGCTGTCATTCAGAGGAAGCCGCAGGCGACCGAAGAATCCACAAATTCTGCACGTCATTCAGAGCCTGCGCCAGCAGGCGAAGAATCCCCCGGTTGGTTCCACCAGGGTAGCG
>CAKTED010000172.1 GCA_934546725.1 uncultured Oscillospiraceae bacterium
CGTTACCGCCCTGGCCTGGACGCTGGACTTTATGAGCTTCACCTATTCCTCCACGCCCTTTGCCGGCGCGACCGTTATTGACCCGGCTACCGGCGGCGTGCTCGGCACAACGGACGAGGCCGGTTTGCTCACCTTTATCCCGCCTGAGAGCGGCATTGCCGCCATTGACGGACTGTCCGCTGTCCGCGTAGACGGCGCCGCGACCTCGGCGCCTGGCGGCGATCACGCAGAGCCCGGCGTTACAGAGCTTCCGAAGCTCGATATCGGCGACGAGCCCCTGATGGATCCTGCTCTGATTCGCTTTGTGATCGTTGGCATCATTATCCTGATCCCGATTGCAGCAGCGGTTATCAGGAACGCAGGAAAGCATGTCAGAAAGGATAAGGAGGCCGGCATCTCGCAGAGATAGCTTCCACACGTTCCGTCATTTGGATCATATCATAAAGGGGGATAACAATGAAGCGAATCGCAAGGGCGATCAGGCAGGTTTGGAGGCTCGCCTCTCCATATTTTTTCAAATCCAGAGAGCGATTTTCCGCGTGGATGCTCGTGGTTGCAGACCTCGCCATCATGGGACTCACCGTTTCCGCTTCCGTTCGTATGAACAAGTGGTTCGGCGACTGGACCAACGCCTATACCAACGTTGATTATCAGCTTTGGGTTCGGCAGCTGATCGTTTTTCTCGCCGTGGGCGCGGTAATGATCATCGCTGCGACGCTCGGAGCCTATCTCCAGTCCTGGCTGCTGGTTCGCTGGCGCCGGTGGATGACCTCCGAATATCTGGACAACTGGATGCATGACCACAACCATTACCGCATGCAGATCACCAAAAACTCAACGGATAACCCCGACCAGCGTATATCCGAGGATATCAATACGTTTCTGACCAATACTCTGGCATATACGCTGCAGCTGCTGCAGCAGCTGTTGACGCTCGGCTCGTTCCTCGTCATCCTGTGGAACCTGTCCAACTCCATTCCGCTGTACATCGGCGGCAGGGACTTCTCCTTCCCCGGCTATTTCATAGTCATTGCCTTTGTCTGGGCAGTTCTCGGCACCTTCTGCGTACACGCCATCGGCAAGCCGTTGATCCGCCTGGGCTATATGCAGCAGCGCTATGAGGCGGACTTCCGTTTTGCGCTTGTCCGCGTGCGCGAAAACAGCGAGCAGATTGCATTGCTCGGCGGCGAACCTGTCGAGCACGGAAACCTGATGGGCGTATTTGGCAACGTCGTGGCCAACACGTTCCGCACCATGCTGCGCACGGCCAAGCACAGCCTTGTCAGCCTGAGCTATGCCCAGCTCGACGGTCTGATCATTTCCCTGCTGCTCGGCCCATCCTACTTCCTGGGCATGCTGCCCGGCGGCTACGGCGCGATCATGCAGGTTTCGCAGGCGTTTCAGACTGTTTTGACGACCTTCAAGTTCTTCCAGACGGCATATGTCGGTTTGGCCGCGTGGAAGGCCTGCATTAACCGTCTGTACGGCTTCCTCGAGGATGCAGAGCGGACAGCCAAAATCGTAGACGAGTCCAAAATTCATATCCATAAGCAGGATTCCGACGAAATCGACATTGATCATCTCGCGGTAGACCTGCCCGACGGCAGCCTGCTGATCACGGCGGACAACATCACCTTCCGGCAGGGCGAGAGGATCCTTATCAAGGGTCGCTCCGGCTCCGGCAAGACTACCCTGTTCCGCGTTTTGGCCGGCATTTGGCCTTACGGCGAGGGCGACATCCGCATCCCGAAGGATAAAAAGGTCATTCTCCTTCCGCAGCGGCCCTACATACCCATCGGTACGCTGGAGGAGGCCATCAGCTATCCGGAGGCTGTGGGTACATACAGCCATGAGCGGCTTGTCACCGTGCTGCGGGAGGTTGGGCTCGATACGTTTACCGAGCGGCTGAACGAGGTGGCGCACTGGAACCAGATGCTTTCCGGCGGCGAGCAGCAGCGAATCGGCATTGCGCGCGCACTGCTGTATAACCCCGATTACCTGTTCTTCGACGAGGCGACCGCATCGATGGATGAGCCCTCCGAGGAGGAGCTGTATACCCTTTTGGTTGACCAGCTGAAGAATACGACTATCATATCCATCGGCCACCGCTCCTCGCTGCAAAAATTCCACGACCGGCTCATCGTTACCGCCCGCCAGGACGACGGCAATATGGCGCTGGTCGACCAGAGCACTGCCAGGTCATGTTAAATTCAAGGCTCATTTCACGGATCATACTGCTGCTGCTTGTGACGGCGGCGGTGCTGCAATGCGCCTGCCAGCCGAAAACGGCGGTGAACCCGTATTATGACAGCTGCCTGATGCTGATGGACGGGCTCTACGTCCTGGCGGCGCGGGATAATGGCGACGAGCTGCCGGATGAGACGGTAAGCGGCGGAGCGGTAACGTCCTTCTGGGGCTCCATGCCGCGCGAAAACGGCGAAACGAGCAGCACGGACATCGTGAAGGGCTCTGAAATATATTATGAGGCGGGCGAATCGTCCACAGTATGGGTGTACGACGCGGACAGCGACAGCTATTTCCGATTCCTGCGCTGCGATATCTGCGTGGCCGCAGACGGCGCGCTTTACGCGGACGATCCGCGCGGAAAGCGGATAAGCGTGCGCGAGCTGCCGGACGGATATGAGCTTCTGGGCGAAACCGTATGTCCGGAGGCGGGCGGCCTGCCGCGAAACGGGCTTGAAGCGATCGGCCTGCCGGAAGAAACGGCGCTGTATATGTGCGAGGATCAGGCGGATCACATCTATGTCGAGATCACGAAAAATGAAGAGGTGCTGTATAAGCGGCTGGCGCGGCTTATAAGCCTGGCATGAACCGGACCTCGGCGGCCTGTGAAGCGGAGTTCACAGGCCGCCGCGCGTATGGAGGGAAGAATATGAAAAAATATGCGGCGTATTGCCTGATTCTGGTGCTGAGTCTGAGTCTGCTGTCCGGCCTTTCGGCCTGCGGGAGGGCGGGGGAGATAACGCCCGGAGCGGGAATAACGCTCGGGGATACGGAATGGGGGCGCGGCGAGCGGGAGCTGGAGAAAAACCTGAAGCTCACCGGCCTGGAGAATGGCCGCCTGCTGCGGGACAACGTTCTGTTCTGCGGCGAGCGCGCATCGGTGGAATATATTTTTACGGACGGCGCGGACGGGAAGGTTCTCTGCGGCGCGGACGTGCGCTTTGCGGAGGGGGCCGATTGGCCCGCCGTGGCGCAGAGGCTTGACGCAGCCTGGGGCGAGCGCGTGAGATATTACCCATCGGCTGACGGAAAACGGCTCGATTCGGACTTTGAAGCGCCGGAGGATGAATGGTACTGGCGCAGCGCGGAATTTTCGGACGAGTACCGCTGGAAGCCGCGCGTTACGGCGCGCTTTGACGCGAAAAGCGCCGTGCTGCATATTGACGCCCTGGGAGTCTGTCTTGCTGTCGGCGCGGTGACCTCAGTTCCATATTCGGTGGAGGCGGCGCGGGACGTGCGGCTGAAGCTGGGCGCGTATTCGAATTTCCTTCGCGGCGCGGCGCACTGGCGGCTGGACGAGGACGGGGAAAGCGCCGTCATAACGGTGTTTGACGAGCGCTCAGCCGGGCTGGCGCGGGAGCTTTTCGGGGTATATGCTTTCGTAACGGTCGCGGTCGAGACGCTGGAGCCAGCGCCGTCCGATATAACGCTCTGCGAGGACGGGGCCATGAGCGTACAGGCGGAAAACACCCGCGCCGTCGGGCCGGAGCTTGAGTTGGACGTAAAAATGCGGAAAACCGTCGGGGAGACGATTCGTTTCGGCGGCCTTCGTATGGAGGCTTATGCCGGCGGCTGGTATACGCTCATGCCGCTGTGGGAGGGCGAATTTGCGCTCGACCAGTATATAACGGACTCGGAGTTCACGCTGTATCTTTCCGCGTGGGCGTATGACTTTCCTCCGGGGCTTTACAGGGTCTGCGTATGCGGAAACGGCGAGTGGTACGCGGCGGAATTTGAAGTAGTGTAATAATGATATTGCAATCGCCGAACACAGAGGTTATAATATGAACATAATAATTGAGCGTGTCGACGACACGCTCTCGCAAAAATGCAAGCATTTCTGCGAAGGGGATGCAGCCTGCTGCGCGCACTCGCTTTGCTCGCACACTGGCAGGCTGAGAAGTGTTTTTTCCGAGGTA
>CAKTED010000173.1 GCA_934546725.1 uncultured Oscillospiraceae bacterium
GCAGGATGTGTTTTCAGATTGAGAAAGGTCGTTATAACCGGCATGGGAGCGATAAGCCCCGTCGGAAACAACGTTCACGATATGTGGGAGAGCCTGAAGGCCGGTAAATGCGGCATAGGCCCCATCACAAAGTTTGATACTGCGGATTACAAGGTCAAAATAGCCGCCGAGGTGCGCGATTTTGACCCCAGGCAGTATATGGAGAAGCTGGATGTGCTCCACTCCGACTATTACACTCAGCTGGCCGTGGCCGCTGCCGTGCAGGCCGTTGAGGAAAGCGGAATTATCGGCGCGGTTGCGCCCGAACGCATCGGAGCATATATCGGAACCGGTATCGGCGGCATCGGCACGTTCATGGCAGAGCACAAAAAGCTGCTTGAGCGCGGGCCGAAGAAGGTCTCGCCGTACTTTATCCCCATGATGATAGCAAATATGGCGGCGGGTACCATTGCCATCCGCTACGGCTGCAAGGGCCCGGCCATGCCCATGGTAACGGCCTGCGCCTCCGGCAGCAACGCCATAGGCGAGGCTCTGCGCGTTATCCGCCACGGCTATGCCGACGCGATGATAGCGGGCGGCGCGGAGGCCACGGTGAACCAGCTGTCGCTTGCAGGCTTTACGAACATGCAGGCGCTTTCCACGGCGGAGGATCCGCTTCAGGCCTCACTGCCGTTCGATGTGCGCCGCAGCGGCTTTGTAATGGGCGAGGGCGCCGGCGTTCTGATCCTTGAGGAGTATGAGCACGCAAAGGCGCGCGGAGCGAAAATTTATGCAGAGGTCTGCGGCTATGGCTCCACCTGCGACGCGTATCACATGACCGCGCCTCAGCCAGAGGGCGAAGGAGGCGCTGCTGCCATTGCCGCCGCTCTCAGAGAGGCGGAGACGGATACTGATAAGATTTATATCAACGCTCACGGCACGGGTACGCCCATGAACGATAAGATAGAGACGCTGGCCATAAAGAAGGCGCTCGGCGAGGAGCGCGCGAGAAGGGCGCTCATCAGCTCAACGAAATCCATGACAGGCCATATGCTCGGCGCGGCGGGCGCGGTGGAGGCGATAGTGGCAACGCTTGCGCTGACTGAGGGCATCGTTCCGCCCACTATCGGCCTTGAGCAGCCCGACCCGGAGTGCGATCTGGATTATGTTCCGCTGACAGCAAGAAAGGCGGAGCTGGAGCTTGCGCTTTCCACTTCGCTTGGCTTTGGCGGACACAATGCCTGCCTTGCGTTTAAAAAGGTGGAAGAATAAAAGATGAACAGAAAAATTGTTATAACCGGCATGGGCGCGGTCACACCGATAGGCATTGGAACGGATGCGTACTGGCAGGCGCTGCTTGACGGGAAATGCGGCATTGAGGAAATGACGAAAACTCCCCTGGAGGACTTGCCGGTAAAATATGCCGCAGAGGTAAAGAATTTCAGACCGCGCGACTATCTTAATTCCCGCCTTGCGGCGGATCTTGATGATTTCATGCAGTATGCCTATGTTTCGGCAGAGGAGGCGCTGCGCGGCAGCGGCCTTATGGACGAGAACGGCCTTCACGCCGAGCCTTCACGAGTCGGCGTCGTTATGGGTACGGCTCTGCACGGCATCAGCTACATCGCGTCCGTTCAGAAAGAGGTGGACGAGCATGGCGAAAAACGCGTAAGTCCCCGCTTCATGACGAAGATCATGGGCAATATCGCCGCCGCTCAGCTGGCGATAAGCCACGGCCTGCGCGGCCCGAGCCTGACGGTGAGCACAGCCTGCTCCTCGGGAGGAGACGCGATATTTACGGCCTGCCTGCTGCTCGAGAGCGGCATGGCGGACGTGATGGTGGTCATGGCGGGAGAGGCGGCGGAGTGCCTGCTTTCAGTGCAGAGCCTCGGCAAGGTCGGCGCACTGTCCAAAACCGGCAGCAGCCGCCCGTTTGACGCGGAGCGCGACGGTTTTGTTATCGGCGAGGGCGGCGGCGCGCTGATTTTGGAAACGGAGGAGCACGCGCTGGCACGCGGCGCGAAAATTCGCGCCCGGCTGCTCGGCTGCGCGAATAATAACGACGCATTTCATCTTGTATCACCGGAGCCGGACGGAGCGGGAGCGGCGGAATGCATGCGGCTTGCGCTCGAACGCGCCGGACTTGCGCCGGAGAGCATCGGATATATCAACGCGCACGGTACTGCCACGCTCAAGGGCGACGAGGCGGAGAATGCGGCGATACACAGCGTTTTCGGCTCCAGGCGCGTACCGGTAAGCTCCACAAAGGGCGCGACGGGGCATATGATGGGAGCGGGCGGAGTTACAGAGGTCATTGCCTGCGTAAAGGCGATAGAAACCGGGCTGCTTCCGCCGAACACGGGCTTTACCGCCCTGGGTGAGGGCCTTGACCTTAATATAGTTGCAAAAACTCCGGAAAAGAGAGATATAACGGCGGCCATGTCGAACGCACTGGGCTTTGGAGGGCAGAACTCGAGCATAATAGTAGGGAAATATATTTGAGGTGAAGCATGGAATACACCTATAACGCAGGGAAATTCAAAAAATATTTTGAAAGCGAGTTTACCTGGCACAGGGGCTTCGTGCGCAACGTGCGCCGCTTTTCAAATAAAACGGCGCTTGTGGATCCCGCAGGCGGAAAAAGCTGGAGCTATGCGGAGCTGAACGCCGAGTGCTGCCGTCTTGCAAATGCGCTTAAGGCGCACGGCGTGGGGCAGAACGACGTTGTGCTCTACCAGCTGCCAAATTCGCCCTGCTTCGCCTTCTGCTACATTGCCCCGCAGAAGCTTGGCGCGATAAACAGTCCCGCAAACTTCAACCTTGCCCCGGGCGAGACGGCCTACGTCATAGATAAAAACCGCCCAAAGGCGTATTTTTATGACTGCGAGTATCAGAATGCGATGTGCCGCGCGCTGGAGCTTTGCAGCCATAAGCCTGAGCTCATCGTGGCGGTGGACTATTTCGGGAAGCGTCCGCAGCTGCCGGAGGGACACGTTTTTTATGACGAGCTCGTGGCGGCATACGGCACGGACGAGCCGGAGCGCGACGAGGCGGAGGATATCTACGCCGAGGTGACGCGCCTTTTCACCTCCGGTACGACGGGAATGCCCAAGGGCGTTCCGCTCAACAATATAAACGAGGTCATGTCCGCCCATGACGTTATCATGCACTTCCCGCTGAACAATACGGACGTGACGATGAATACAACGCCCTGGTTCCATCGCGGAGGCCTGCACTCCGGCGGCCTTACGCCAACGCTTTACGCCGGGGCAACGAGCGTTATTCTGCGCTCCTTCAGCGCGAAAACCTGCCTGGAAACCGCGGTGAAGTACGGCGTAACGTTCCTCATCGGCGTTCCGGCGGTGCTGAATAATCTGGCCCTGCGGCAGGAGCGGCGCCCGCTCGACCTTTCCGGTCTGCGCGGCATCGTTACGATGGGCAGCCCGCTTGAAAAGCAGGAGTGCATACGCTACCAGCGGCTGCTCACGCCGAACATCTTTAACGGCTACGGCACTACGGAAACGTTCTGGAACAGCTTTCTGCGGCCTTATGAGCTGCCGGACATGGCGGGTACGGCGGGGCGCTCCTGCACGGATGACGAGGTGCGCGTCGTTCGCCTCTGCGAAGACGGCCACGCCGAGCCGGAGGATACCGTTCCGACGGACGGAAGAACCGAGGGCGAGATAATCATATCCTCCATCGGAAAAACGACGCTCGAATACTTTGAAAACCCCGAGGCGACGGAGCTGAAGTATTATAAGGGCTGGCTCTATACCGGCGACGTCGGCACCTGGGACGAAGGGCAGTTCATAACCGTCTGCGGCCGCAAGGACGATATGATGATCTGCGGCGGCGAGAACATTTACCCCGTCCAGATCGAGGAGGCGCTGAACCAGCACCCCTGCGTTGCCGACTGCATCGTCACCTCCGTGCCGGACCCGGCGCGAGGGGAGGCCATCGTGGCCTACGTTGTGCCGCAGGGCGAGGTAACGGTGCGCGAGCTTATAAGCTACTGCGCGTCTCACCCGGACCTGCCGGACTATAAGTGCCCGCGCTATTACAGGTTCGTTGAGAGCCTTCCGTATACCGCAACGGGCAAAAAGCGCCACGTTGAGATGAAAAAGCAGGCCGCTTTGGACATGAAGGACGGCAGGCTCGTGAAATTTTAAGATCGATAAAAG
>CAKTED010000174.1 GCA_934546725.1 uncultured Oscillospiraceae bacterium
GTGAACGCCTATCTCATGCTTACGGAAGAGAGCGCTCTGCGGGCGGCGGACGAGGCGGACAGAAGGTTTGCCGACGGCACGGCCGAAGCACTGACGGGGATCCCCTTCGGCATGAAGGACAATATCTGCACCGATGGCATCAGGACTACCTGCGCCTCGAAAATGCTCGAGAGCTTTGTCCCGCCGTATGACGCCTTCGTGACGAAAAAGCTCAAAGCCGCGTCGGCGGTAATGCTCGGCAAGCTCAATATGGATGAGTTTGCGATGGGCTCGTCTACGGAAAATTCGGCGTTTAAGATAACGCATAATCCGCGCGCGCTCGACCGCGTTCCCGGCGGCAGCTCCGGCGGTTCCGCGGCGGCCACGGCGGCAAACGAGGCGGCGTTCTGCATCGGCTCGGATACCGGCGGCTCGATCCGCCAGCCGGCGGCCTTCTGCGGCGTGGTCGGGCTGAAGCCGACGTATGGCAGCGTTTCGAGAAACGGCCTTGTTGCCTTCGCCTCGTCGCTTGACCAGATCGGCCCGCTCACGAAATGCGTTTCGGACGCGGCGATAGTCATGAACACCCTCGCGGGCTATGACGAGGGGGACAGCACGTCCGTAAAGCGCGAATATGAGGATTTTCTCCTCACGATCGAGGACGGCGTGAAGGGCATGAGGATAGCTCTGCCGGAGGAATATTTCGGCGAGGGCATTGCCGACGACGTCCGCGCGCGCGTTGAAGAGGCGGCAAAGATGTTTGAATCGCTGGGGGCAAAGCTTGTAAAGACCTCCATCCCGACGCTTAAATATGCGCTTCCGGCGTATTACGTCATCTCCTCGGCGGAGGCTTCGTCAAACCTTGCCCGCTTTGACGGCGTGCGATACGGTTACAGAGCCGGTAGCTTTGAGGACATAACGGAGCTTTATAAAAACAGCCGCAGCGAGGGCTTTGGCAAAGAGGTTCAAAGGCGCATAATGCTCGGAACCTTCGCCCTCAGCGCGGGATATTACGACGCGTATTATAAAAAGGCCATGCAGGTAAGAACGCTTGTTAAGCGTGACTTTGACGCCATGTTTGAAAAATGCGACTTCGTCCTTGCGCCCGTTGCGCCGACCACGGCGTATAAGATCGGCGAAAAGAGCAGCGACCCGCTGGAGATGTACGCAGGCGATATCTGTACCGTGCCCGTCAATATAGCGGGCCTTCCGGCGCTTTCAATGCCCTGCGGAGACGACGCGGGCGGCCTGCCCGTCGGCATGCAGCTTATCGGCGCGCCGTTCAGCGAAAGCCTTCTACTGCGCGCGGGACATGCGTATGAGCGCGCGGCGGGCGTTTATCATCTTTCAAAATAAGGAGGCAGGCTGAGATGAATCTTATTAAGGACTATGAAATGGTGATAGGTCTTGAGGTCCACTGCGAGCTTAAGACGAAAACGAAGATATTCTGCTCCTGCCCGACGGATTTCGGCGCGGAGCCGAACACCCAGTGCTGCCCCGTCTGCATGGGCATGCCCGGTACTCTGCCCGTACTGAACCGGCAGGTGGTGGAATACGCCGTCAAGGCCGGTATGGCCACGAACTGCACCATAACGCCCTATTCAAAGCTGGACAGAAAAAATTATTTTTACCCCGATCTTCCCAAGGCCTACCAGATATCGCAGTATGATCTGCCCCTCTGCCAGAACGGCTACCTTGAGATCGAGGGGGAGGACGGCGCAAAGCGGATAGGCATTACGCGCATACACATTGAGGAGGACGCCGGAAAGCTCGTCCACAGCGATGAGCACGGTACGATGATAGACTGCAACCGCTGCGGCGTTCCGCTTATCGAGATAGTGTCGGAGCCGGACATTCGCTCTGCGGAGGAGGCCGTTGCGTATCTGCGCAAGCTGCGCGCCGTGATACTGTACACCGGCGTTTCGGACTGCCGCATGCAGGAGGGCTCCATGCGCTGCGACGTGAACCTTTCCGTTCGCAAAAGGGGCGAAACTGCCTTCGGGACAAGGACGGAGATGAAGAATATAAATTCCTTCCAGTTCGTGCAGAAGGCGATAGAGTACGAATATAAGCGCCAGGTGGAGGAGCTTGAGGCGGGCGGCAGCATCGTGCAGGAAACGCGCCGCTATGACCAGAACAGCGGAAAAACCTTCTCCATGCGCTCGAAGGAGGACGCCAATGACTACCGCTATTTCCCGGACCCGGATCTCATGCCGGTGGTCATGAGCGGGGAAAAGCTCTCGGAGCTTCGCGCGCAGATACCGCAGCTGCCGGACCAGCGCAAGGCGGAGTATATGTCCCGCTTCGGACTCACGGCGTATGACGCGGAGCTTATCACGAGCGAGCTTGCGGCGGCGGATTATTTTGAGGCGGCGGCGGAGAAGACGGAGCATAAAAAGCTGCTTGCAAACCTTATGATATCCGAGGCCTTCAGGCTGCTCGAGCAGGATTCCTCCGCGATACCGATAGCGCCGGAGCATATGGCGCAGATAGCCGAAATGCTCGGCAGCGGCGATATAAACAGCACCGTTGCCAGAAAGCTCGTCAAGGACCTCTGGTCGCACGACTGCGACGCCGTGCAGTATGTAAGGGAAAATTCCCTCGGCCAGATAAATGACGAGCCGACGCTGCTGAGATATATCGACGAAGCCATGGCGGGCGACCCGAAGTCCGTGGCGGATTTCAAAAACGGAAGGATGAACGCCGCAAAGGCGCTCATGGGTCGGGTAATGGCCGCGACGCAGGGCAAGGGTAACCCCGTGCTCATTCAGAAACTGCTGGAGGAAAGGCTTAAATAAGACCGGGGAATTCCGGATTGAATTTGCCGCGCGCAGGATATATAATGAGGGAAAATACCTGCTGGAGGAGAGAGCATGATAACGAAAGCGAGCTATAATTTCACATACGGCCTTTTTGTTGTAACGGCGAAGGACGCGAAGGATAACGGCTGCATAACCAATACCGTGGGGCAGGTCACGACCTCGCCGAACCGCGTGACCTTTGCCGTGAACAAGGCGAATCTTACGCACGATATGATAGCGAGGACCGGAGAGGCCAACGTTTCGATAATTTCGCAGGAGGCGGATTTTGAGCTTTTTCGCCGCTTCGGCTTTCAGAGCGGACGCAGCGCGGACAAGTTTGACGGCTTCGCGGACGTGAAGCGCTCGGCGAACGGACTTTACTATATAACCGCGGGGACAAATTCGTGGCTTTCCGCGTCCGTCAACGGCGCGATAGACCTTGGCACGCACACGCTGTTTATTGCGGAGGTCACGGAGGAGGGGATACTTTCTCAGGTCCCGTCCATGAGCTATGATTATTATCAGAGCCATGTAAAGCCGCAGCGTGAGAAGCCGAAAAAGACCGTGTGGCGCTGCAGGATCTGCGGATACGAATACGAGGGCGAAGAGCTGCCTGCCGATTTCGTCTGCCCGCTGTGTAAGCACGGAGCTGAAGATTTTGAAAAAATCGAGGCATGACAGAAAATATACGCGAAAAAGCGACGGATAAAAATCCGCCGCTTTTTCGCACTTTTTTGGGGAACAGGAGATCAGGAGACAATAAGAGATGATAGGAGTAAGCATGTTAAAAAAGATAAGAGCAAAGGCTTCCCTCAGGAGCGCCTTTGCTCTTATGGCTACATTATAGTACCGGTTCGGGGCTGTGTCAATAGCATATGGATAAAAAACGCACTTCTGGAAAACGTGACAATTTGCGGCCTGAAAAGCGCGGAAAACGCAGCAGAATCGCCGATAAATAAAAAGCGCGAAAAAACGTTAAAAGGTGCTTGACAAATCGAATAATTGTAGTATAATAATTAACGTTGCAGCGATGCAGATGTAGCGGAATTGTGTAAAGGTAGCACAGCGGACTCTGACTCCGTATGTGAGGGTTCGAATCCTTCTTCCGCTGCCAGAAGCCCGAAGGCCATCAGGTCTTCGGGCTTTTCATGTTTTCTGACCGCTGTAGCCTGTTGAAAAGGCTTTGGCTGCAATGATGACATGCAGGCAGCCTCGCAGAGTTCCGTCATCCGCAGATGACGGAATAAAATAAAATCACGTTTTTTCCGGGGGCGCCCTCCAGAGGGGCTTCTCTTGCCCCTGCGGGGCAATTCACCTTCTGTACCTCGGAAAAA
>CAKTED010000175.1 GCA_934546725.1 uncultured Oscillospiraceae bacterium
GCAGTCGGATCCGAAAAGCATGCGGTCAACTCCGTGCTTTTCAATGATCTGTGCAGCAACAGGCTTCGCTATCGCGCCATAGCCGTAGGAGGTATCAAAATATATTGGAAGTCCGCAAAGAAGCTTCAGCACCTCCGCCCCGCAGGACAGACCGCCCCAGTGTGAGGCAATGAAAGGCGAATCCACCCAGCGCAGCGCGTTTGCAATTTGCTCGGGCATGGCCATATACGGCGGTGCAAAGCCATAGTCAAAGCCAGCATGTATCATCGTTACAAGTCCAAGCTGCGCTATCTTTCCATATATCGGCTTCATTATTTCGTCGTCCACATACAGCTTCTGATAGTCAAACTGAAACTTTACGCCCTTAAGCCCAAGAGCCTTTATCCGCTCAAGCTCCTCAAAAACGTTTTTTGCTCTCGGGTAAACCGAGCCGAACGCCGTCACGCCGTCATTTGCATTTATTTCAGCCGCAAAATCGTTCACTGCCGTCATCTGGTGTTCGTTTGTGGCGATATTGAGAACCACGAATTTTTCCACGCCCTGGCTGTGCATGAAGCTTGACAGCCCGCTGAACGTACCGTCTGTATACGGCACAAGCCCTCCGGCGTTTCCGCTCACTGTTTTTATTGCTCCGGCAGCTATCTTGTCCGGAAAGCAATGCGTATGAAAATCTATAAGCATAAAAATCTCTTCTCCATATCCCTGTTTTGGATTTTAATGTAAGCGTATTTTTTAATATATAATTTGCCTTGGCGTATTGTCAATAAATTTGTCAAAAAAGTGAGTATCTAATGTTGGACTTTCCTTCTGTGGTATGATATAATTATGCATCAATAATGTGAATGGCAGGCATATCGCCATCCACTATCAGAATTTCGTAATTGCAGCTTCGCAATATGTGAAGCTGCACTCAAGGAGCGAACAGCTATGAAAAAAGTCGCAGTTATCATGGGGTCTGACAGCGATCTTCCGGCAGTGAAGGGCGCAGTTACCCAACTGAAGCAATTTGGCGTTCCGTTCGAGGTTCACGTCATGTCTGCGCACAGGACGCCAGAAGCAGCCGAGGCGTTTGCCAAATCCGCAGCAGACAGCGGCTTTGGCGTAATAATCGCCGCCGCGGGCAAGGCCGCGCATCTTGGCGGAGTGCTTGCCGCGCACACCACGCTGCCAGTTATCGGCCTTCCGATAAAGTCCTCCTTTATGGACGGTTTGGACAGCCTGCTCTCCATTGTACAGATGCCCACCGGCATCCCTGTAGCAACTGTCGGCGTTGGCGCGGCGGATAATGCCGGGATTCTTGCCGTGCAGATGCTTGCACTGAGCGATGAAACACTCAGAGGCAGGCTCCTCGATTATAAAAGACAGATGGCCGAAGACGTAATG
Organism: uncultured Oscillospiraceae bacterium; assembly: GCA_934546725.1. Taxonomy (GTDB): domain Bacteria; phylum Bacillota; class Clostridia; order Oscillospirales; family Oscillospiraceae; genus RGIG6375. The sequence goes on from CAKTED010000175.1 coordinate 1,384, forward strand.
GCAAAAGACAGAAAAATTCAATCGGAGGTTTTTGAATAATGGAAAAGCTTGAACAGATATACGAAGGAAAGGCCAAGAAGGTTTTCAAAACGGATGATCCCGAGGTTTACATAGTTGACTACAAGGATGACGCAACGGCCTTCAACGGTCTGAAAAAGGGCACCATTCAGGGCAAGGGCTCCGTCAACAACCGCATGACCAACATGATGATGCAGCTTCTTGAAAGCAAAGGTGTCCCCACACACTTCGTCAAAGAACTCAGCGACAGAGAGACCGCCGTCAAAAAGGTTGAGATCGTAAAGCTCGAGGTCATCATCCGCAACATTGCCGCAGGCTCCTTCTCAAAGAGATACGGCGTCGAGGAAGGCCGCAGGCTGCTCATACCCACCATTGAGTTCTCACTGAAGGACGATGCTCTCGGCGATCCGCTCATCAACGATTACCACGCTCTTGCCCTTGGCATATGCACAAAGGAAGAGCTTGAGCGCATAAAGGAGCTTGCCTTCAAGATAAACGATATCATGAAGGAGTTCTTCCTCAGCGTCGGCGTAACGCTTGTCGACTTCAAGCTGGAGTTCGGCAAAACCTCCGATGGCACCATTGTCCTTGCGGACGAAATTTCCCCTGACACCTGCCGTTTTTGGGACGTTAAGACCGGTGAAAAGCTTGATAAGGATCGTTTCCGCCGTGATCTCGGCGATCCCGAGGGAGCCTACCAGGAAATGATGAAACGTCTTTCCGAAAAGCTCTGAGCTCCCGCTCGCCCTTATATTTTTCTACACCATACAAACTTTATTCGGAGGCTCTGCAATATGTTTGATTCCATACATGAAGAATGCGGCGTATTCGGTATATACGATAATTCCGGCGAGACCGACGTTGCACGCAGTGCTTACTATGCGCTTTATGCGCTTCAGCATCGCGGTCAGGAGAGCTGTGGAATCGCCGTAAACGACGACGGCGTTATAAGCATGCACAAAAATCTCGGTCTTGTCCCCGAGGTGTTTACCCCCGAGGTGCTCGGTTCTCTTGGAAGGGGCAATATCTCCCTTGGCCATGTGCGTTACTCCACCACCGGCAATACGCTTGCCTCCAATGCTCAGCCCCTTCTTGTTCACCATATCAAGGGTTCAATGGCCATCGCCCACAATGGCAACCTTACCAACGCTTCAGAGCTGCGCGAGCAGCTTGAGCTTGACGGAGCCATATTCCACACCACGAATGATACCGAGGTCATCTCATATATGATAACCCGCGCCCGTCTTGTGGAAAGCTCCATAGAAAAAGCCGTGGAAAGAGCGATGTATTCTCTTAAGGGCGCGTATTCCATGGTAGTCATGTCCCCTCAGAAGCTCATTGCCGCCAGGGATCCAAACGGCTTTCGTCCTCTTTGCATGGGAAAAAAGGATAAAGCCATAATTTTTGCGTCCGAGACCTGCGCGCTCACCGCCCTTGGCGCGGAATTTATCCGTGACATAACGCCCGGCGAGATCGTGGTCGTCGGTCCCGATGGCGTAAAAAGCATTGAAACTCACTGCTCCGGTAAAAACCATCTCTGTGTATTCGAGTTTGTTTACTTCGCCAGGCCAGACTCCATCATTGAAGGCGTCAGCGTTCACGAGGCACGGAAAAAGGCCGGAGCCATACTTGCACATGATTACCCCGTAGAGGCAGACGTCGTTATCGGCGTTCCGGATTCCGGTCTTGACGCCGCTCTTGGCTACGCCGAGGCCTCCGGCATCCCATACGGAGTCGGTTTTGTAAAAAACAGATACATAGGCCGAACATTTATCCAGCCCACGCAGGGCGCGCGTGAAAATTCCGTACGCATAAAGCTTGCCGCGCTCAGATCCACAGTTGAGGGCAAGCGCGTCGTCATGGTGGACGATTCCATTGTTCGCGGTACAACGAGCCGCCGCATTGTGCGTCTTCTGCGCGAAGCGGGAGCAAAGGAGGTTCACCTGCGCATTTCCGCTCCACCGTTCACGAACCCCTGCTACTTCGGAACGGATATAGACAGCCGTGATAAGCTCATAGCATGCCAGATGACCATTCCGGAAATACGCAGATCCGTCGAGGCCGATTCGCTTGGCTACCTGAGCGTTGCAGGCGTAAAGCGCATCGCTGAGGAAACCGGCTGCGACTTCTGCGTCGGCTGCTTCACGGGCGACTATCCCGTAGCGCCGCCGGACTCATCCTCCAAGCTGAAGTTTGAAACAAGACTGAGCGAAAGCAAAAACATCCACTGACTTTTCCCATGATCCGGCGTTACCATCGTTATTCATATCCATAAATAAAATCAACGGAGGAAACAGATGAATAAGAACAGTTTCAGTGAAAGCTATAAGGCCGCCGGCGTTGACGTAACAGCCGGTTACAGAGCCGTTGACCTTATGAAATCCCACGTTGAGCGCACCATGACAGGCGAGGTCATGTCATCCATCGGCGGCTTTGGCGCCCTTGTCATGCCCGATATGAAGGGCATCGAGCAGCCCGTACTCGTTTCCGGCACTGACGGAGTCGGCACAAAGCTCAAGCTCGCCTTTCTGCAGGATCGTCACAACACCGTCGGCATAGACTGCGTGGCCATGTGCGTAAACGACATCATATGCAGCGGAGCGCGTCCGCTTTTCTTCCTTGACTATCTCGCACTCGGCAAAAACGTCCCGGAGCGCGTTGCTGAAATTGTCTCCGGCGTTGCTGAGGGCTGTGTGCAGAGCGGCTG
>CAKTED010000176.1 GCA_934546725.1 uncultured Oscillospiraceae bacterium
CCTTTTCCTTCAGCTCAAGCAGCTCTCTGTCCTCAAACTCTATGCTGCCCGAGGTGATCGTTGCCTGCGGCTTCGGCAGGATACCCAGTATGCTCTTTGCTATCGTGGTCTTACCCGCGCCGGTCTCTCCCACCAGTCCGAGCGTTTCGCCCTTTTTAACGCTCAGCTCAACGTCGTTCACGGCATACACCGTGGCTTCGTCCGTTTTATATTCTACGGACAGGTTTTTTATATCTATCAAAAATTCTCCCATTCGGCTCACCTCAGTTCTTCAGGCGGGGATCAAGCGCGTCTCTGAGTCCGTCGCCCAGCAGATTGCACGCCAGAACTGTTATCATTACGCAGATCCCGGGGAACAGCGCCTGCGTGGGATACTGGCGCATCACCTCGCGGGCATCGGATATCATGGTTCCCCACTCCGGTATGGGCGGCTGAACGCCGAGACCGATAAAGCTGAGTGCAGCTCCGGAAAGCACGCAGCTGCCCACGCCCATCGTTATCTGAACGATCATCGGGCCGATGGCGTTGGGGATGATGTGCTTCATTATGATGCGCCCCGTGCCGCAGTTTATTGAGCGCGCGGCGTCTATATACTCCTTCTCGCGCACTGTCATAACAGACGCTCGCATTATTCGCGCAAAGCCCGGCACAACGCCGAAGCCAAGTGCGATTATGGCGTTTCTCAGGCTTGGCCCAAGTATGGCGGCCAGCGCCACGCAAAGCAGAAACATCGGTATCGCCTGATAAATATCCAGAAGCCGCATGCACAGGTTATCCACCCACGCGCCGAAGTATCCGGATATTGAGCCTATCGTTATTCCTATCACGGCGCCTATCGCCACGGCTAATATGCCCATTTGCAGCGACTGCCGCGTGCCGTATATCAGGCGGCTGGCAATATCCCTCCCGAGCTTGTCGCAGCCAAGCGGATGCTCTGCGCTCGGCGAAGCATTTGAAAGCTTCGCGTTCTGCTCTCTGTAATCATACTGCGCGATGAACGGTGCAAATATCGCCACGAGGATTATCGCTATCAGCACAAACAGGGAAACGACAGCCAGCTTGTTCTTCTTCAGCTGAACCCATATTTCACGCAGCCGTGACTGCTTCTTCTTTTTCTTTTTCTGCATCGCCGCTTCCTCCGTCCTTATCTGATTTTTTCTTAGACCTCTTTCTGCTGTATTGCAGGCGTATTCTCGGGTCAACGAGTGCGAACACTATGTCTACTATAAGGATTATCACTGCAAACATGGCCGAGATTATCAATATACCGCTCTGTATCACGGGGTAATCGCGGTTGTTGAGCCCCGTCATTATATACTGGCCGAGACCCGGTATGGAGAATATGACCTCCGTGATAAGCGAGCCGCCGAGGGAGGAGCCGAAAACGCCGCCGATCACCATGATAACGGGGATCATTGCGTTTTTCAGCGCGTGGCGGTAAACCACCTTGCGCTCCGGCAGACCCTTTGAGCGCGCCGTCGTAATATAATCGGAGCGCAGGACCTCGAGCATATCCGAGCGCATCTGCCGCGCGATAAGAGCTATAAGCCCCAGCGCCATGGTCACGCACGGCAGTATCCAGCCTGTCCACGTTGAAACACCGGATATCGGCAAAACTCTCAGCTTTACGCCAAAATAACGTATCATCAGCAGGGCAAACCAGAAGCTCGGCATCGATACGGCAATGAGCGAAAGGAATATCGCCGCGTTATCCTTCCAGCTGTGCTGGTGCCGCGCGGCATATATGCCCACCGGTATACCCACAAGCACCGAGAAAACCGTGCCGAACGTAACGAGCAGCAGCGTGTAACGGAAGCGAGCCATCATCTCCGTGAACACCGGGCGCTTGGTCATGATCGACTTTCCGAAATCTCCCGTACATACGCCCGAGATGAAGTTCCAGTACCTCACGAGGAACGGATCGTTCAACCCCAGATCGTCCCTCAGCTCCTGCACCTGCTCTTCGGTGGCTGTTGCGCCGAGCAGCATTCTGGCAGGGTCTCCGGGTGTAAGATCGATAAGTATCAGCACCACAAGTGATATGCCCAGCAGGGTGGGAATGAGCAGCAGAAGCCGCTTACCTATGTACTTTAACATAATTCACCTTTCCTTCCTGTTTGCTCCGACCTTTTTATCAACTTTATTTTACACTGTCTGACATTTTTTCCATCGTTTCGTTCGCACAAAAGAAAAATGCTTTTAACATTGTTTTTTGTGCGCAGGCGACAATTCATTTTTTCTTCATGTTATATATACTGATTTTACAATGACGAAATATAATATTATATATTCCAATAAAAGCAGTTGTATTTTAGCCGAATTTGTTTTAATATACAGTTAAACACATTTCCAGGAAAGGATGATCACAATGCCTGAAGAGAAGAAATTTGACATGACAAAAATGCAGGAAGCCGATGTACCCAAGCGCTATATGCTCACCGAGGAGGACAAAAAGAACAGCAAATTCGGAAAGCTCGTTTTTGAATTTCCGCAGGAGAATAACGAGGTAGTCGCCGACGGCGACCCTCAGGACTTTGTCGTGCATCCGCAGGCCTACTTCCGCGGAGCATGTCAGATCCCCGGCTCCGAATTCAACCAAAGCTACCAGATCTTTGTAAAGCCCTTCTTCCTTGACCGTGTGCAGCATCGCCACGCAAAGGACGAGTTCCTCATCTTCCTCGGCGCATCCTTCCCCAATGTTTTTGATTTTGACGCGCACATCGAGTTTACACTGGGTAAGGGCGACGAGGCGGAAACCTACATAATTGATAAGCCCACCATAATCCGAATTCCCGCCGGAATGTACCACTGTCCGCTCAACTTCAAGGAGGTCAATAAGCCCGTCCTCTTCCTCGCCACTCTGATGCAGCCCATGTTCGGCGGGATATATGATATGCCCGACGGCAGCACTGCGGAAATGTACTATAACGGCCCCATCCCCTGCAAATATAACCCCGACAAGAAGTGCGACGCCTGCGGCAAATGCCTCAAGGAGTCCTGGGAGAGCAAATAAGCCCCTTTGAATATCCGTTCTGAACACAGGAGGCCCACTCGCGGCCTCCTGTGTTTTTTGCATCTGACTTTTCGCCATAAGGCTTTTATTTTCCGTCATTTTTTTGGTGCGTGTAAATATCACACGTCATTCAGAGGGAGCGTCAGCGACCGAAGAATCCCACGGTTGGTTCATGCAGGGTAACGACACGCGTTCTTACCGTTTGCTGTCATTCTCACGCTCCGCCACCCCCGTCTCGGACGCGAACCCAGCGAAGCGGATCGCGGCCGAAAACTGCGCCCGCAGGCGCGTTTCGAGGCCAACCGCCGCATAGCGGCGGCTCTTAGGCCGAGATGGAGGAGCAAGGGAGCGAACGTAGCTTTCGCCGCAAGGCGGAAGCGGAGTCGAGCGGACTTTGCGACGACGCAATCCCCTGCGGAGGCGCATCATCCCGCCCCCCCTTATTTCAGCATCGCGCGTAAAACCGCGTCGCTGAGGGACGAAAGCTCCTCACCGGCTGGGGAATGCTCCCGCTCCGCCTCGCCGTCCTTTTCGTCAGCGGCCTCACGAATAAGCTTCGCAGCCGTCATGTCGCCGCCCGCAGCCTTGCGAAACGCCGCGTAAAATATCGCCTGAGCCCCTGTCGCCGCCAGGCCGTGCCGCTCAAGCTCCTCCCGCAGCTCGCTGTCCTCCGGCAGCTTCATCGCCAGAACCGCCCGCGCCGCCCTTGCCGTCATTGATCGCTTTTTCGCCATGCCGTTCACCTCCGTCCCTCATTGCGCCTTAAAAATATACAGCCCTCCGTATGACCTTCACTGACTTTGTAAAATATTTTTCTCCCGCTCTTTCCCACTCCCCCGCAACGCACTGCTCTGCAACGCACTCATCCTCTCGCACGTCATTCAGAGCCTGCGTAAGCAGGCGAAGAATCCCCCCAAATCCTGCTGTCATTCAGAGGGAGCCGTAGGCGACCGAAGAATCCCCCAAATGGTTCTGCCGTGGTAACGACAACGCACTGCCATGCCCCTCCGTCGGGGATCCCCGCTGCGCGAGGATGACGGAAAAGACCACAGCACCCCCGCGGCCACGATACCGCCGCACCCAATGCCGC
>CAKTED010000177.1 GCA_934546725.1 uncultured Oscillospiraceae bacterium
TTTTCTGTGGCTGCCGATATAAAGGAACCAGAGTATTGAGAGGATTTGCAAAACGGCGGCAATTACAAAAATATATTGTATTTTCTGTATGCTGAAGGTAAGAAAAACGCAGCATGCCAGCGCCCAGATCAGCGCACTTGTGCTTACGAGCCGCGGCACAATGGACCACCACAGGGCGGCGAAAACAATGGAAACAATGCAGGAAACAGGGATGGCCCAAAGCAAAATCAGCCAGTCCCTTGTAAAATCGGAGACAAAAAGCTCCATTGTAAAAAACAGAACCGCCGCCACGAGCCAAACAAGCCCCATTGCCATGAGGGGGACAAGAACGCGCTGAGTAATGGGCAGCTGAGGCTTCTTTTCTTCGGGAGAAGGGCAGGGGTCAATCTTTTCCTGCGGATCATCACTGGAGACAAGGTCATTGAGCGTAACGCCGAAAAGCTCTGACAGCGAGGTGAGCACGCAAACGTCAGGAAGCCCCTCGCCGCGCTCCCATTTGGATACAGATTTGTCGGAATAGCTTATTGCCTCGGCAAGCTCGGCTTGCGTCATGCCCTTTCTTTTACGATGCCAGGTTATGTTTTTGGCGATATTCGCCTTGATAATATCATCATTCATAGTTATATGATACACCAGATAAAAGTATTTTGCAATAGCAAAAAAACGCGCAGACAGTGACTTTTTTGAAGAATTCCACTATCAGTAGAGTTCAGAAAAGCCAACTCTACCTGACGGAAAATTATCGTAGAGCGTGCCGGCGATGAAATATAGACTGTTGGGAGAGGAAATGTAGTATAATAAAACGGTAAAATACAGGAGGTGCATTTTATGAACAGATTTTTGCTTTGCACAGACTCGGGAAGCGATCTTTCTCTTGACGCGTGCAGGGAGCTTGATATTATTCCGCTTAAAATGAAATATAGCATTGACGACAAAATATATACTGATGGCATGACGGTTGAATCTGTCAAGGAGCTTTATGAAAAAATGCGCGAAGGCGCAGCGCCTAAAACCGCGCAGCTGAATGTATCCGAATTCATAGATTTTTGGACACCGCTGCTTTCGGAGAAAAAGCCGATCCTGCACATATCCATGGGAAGCGGGATCTCTGGAACATATGCAAATGCCGAGCTGGCGAAAAGCATGATAATTGAGAAGCACCCTGATGCGCAGATATATATTGTTGATTCGCTTCTCGCTTCTTATGCTTATGGCATGCTGTGCATTGATATATCGCGCATGCGGGCGGAAGGGAAAACGATAGAGGAGTGCTATAACTGGGCGCTCGAAAGGCGACATAACGTTAATACCTTCTATACAACCGGGGATCTTAAATATCTCTACCGCGGAGGAAGAGTGAGCCGCGCCGGAGCGATAGTTGGAACGGTACTCAACATTAATCCAATTTTGAAGCTTGATAAGGACGGACACCTGCTTGTGTGCGATAAGTCGCGCGGCGAAAAGGCCACCGAGCGCAGAGTGCGCGAGCTTATAGGCAGTATAGTGACCGATGCCAAGGATCAGACTCTCTATATCAGCCATTCGGATGCGTTTGAAAAGGCACAGAAGTACGGCGAGGCAATTAAAGCGGAGTTTGGCTTCAGGGATATATCATATACCTATATCGGCTCTACCATTGGCTCGCATACCGGCCCGGGGCTTGTGGCATTCTTCTTCTATGGAAAGCCGAGAACATAAAAATAACAGAATATTTAAATTAACTCGCGGCAGCAAAATGAAAAACATTTTGCTGCCGCGAGTTTTTTGCGGGCTGATATTACATTCCTTCCTCGGCGAGCGCCGTAAGCTCGCGCTTTATAAGGGTTTTCAGAAGCTGAGCCTTGTAGGAATTTGCCTCGAAGGCGTCAAGACCGTCGATGGCCGCGAAACCGGCCTCCTCCGCAAGCTCGGGCGTAAGAGTCTTGCCGTTCAGCACTGCTTCGGCCCTTTCGGCGCGGTGGGGAACGGGGGAGACACCGCCGAGCCAGACGCGATACCGCCTGTCCTTATCACAGGCGACGGCAAAGTTGATGATCGGGAAATCTATGCTTTTTCTGAACGAGAAACGCCTGTAACAGCCGACAGAGTACCCGTTTACCGGGATGTGTATTTCGGTAACGAGCTCGCCGGGGGCAAGGACGGTAGTCCTTTTTACGCCGACGCCGAAAAATTCGTCTGCGGGGATTTTCCGCTCATTTGTGACTATAACGGCGTTCATGGCGAGCAGAGCGGGAGCCGTTTCGGCCTGATTTACGGCATAGCAGGCACAGTTCAGACACCTGCGTATCTCTCTTTCAAGCGCTTCGGAAGAGTATGAGAGCGAATCCTCGTTCGTAAGGTTCCTTTTATCTGCCGGAAGCTCGGGCTGAGGAGACGACGCGGTCTCCTTTGCACCGGTTCTGTCGAAATGTACGGTCCTTTGTGGAGCGTGGGCGAACGTGATATCGGTCCCCATATCCTTCGACATGCTGATGGCCGCTGTCCTGCCGCCGCTGATGGCGCGGATGGCTATGTTCGGGCCGCCGGCGGCGTCACCGGCGGCATATATTCCGCTGCGGGACGTCCTGCTCGTCAGACTGTCCGCTGCGATAAGACCGCGGGACGAGCTGAGCTGCTCTATAAACTTTTCCCCGAGGAAGCTTATATCAACGGCCTGTCCGGCAGCAAGGATGATAAAGTCTGAAGCGTAGACGACCCTGTCATTTTCATCATAGACGGGGTTAAATCTTCCGTTTTCGTCCCGAACGGAGAGACAGCGTTTGCTGTCCAGGCCAGATACGCGGCCCTCGGCGTCCGTTATGACGTTTCCAAGGCCCCAGCCGTTTCTGATGATCACGCCCTCCTCCTCGGCGCGAAGTATTTCCTCCTTTGAGGCGGGCATTTCATCGCGCTGCTCAAGACAGACGAGCGTTACATTTTCTGCTCCGAGCCGCTTTGCGGTAAGCGCTACGTCCATTGCGACGTTGCCGCCGCCGCATACGAGCACGTTTTTGCCGATGCTCTTTTCAAGATAGGTGTTTACATCCGTCAGAAAGTCGAGACCGAAGACCGCAAGCTCTTCTCCGCCGATGCCGAGGATCGGCTGCTTCCATGCGCCGGTGCCGAGAAAGATGCCGTCATACTTTTCGTCAAGCTCATCAAGCGTAACGTCTTTGCCGACGCTTACACCATAGCGGAATTCGATCCCCATGTCCGCCAAAGCGGAGATGACGGTGTCTACGATATGCTTCGGCAGCCTGTAATGAGGAACGCCGTAGCGCAGAACTCCTCCGGCCTTCGGCTGGCGCTCAAAAACCGTTACCTCGTGCCCTGCCCTGCGCAGATAGTATGCCGCGGTAAGACCGGCCGGTCCGGAGCCGACGATGGCCGCGCACCTGCCGGTGAGTGCAGTGGGAGCGGCGTAGAAGCGGCCCATGTTTGCCATTATGTGATCGGCCACGCTGCGCTCGACGCAGTGAATGTTCACGGCGTCGCCGTGGGCCCTCTGGTTGCAGCCGTCCTGACAGGGGTGAGGGCAGATTCGGGAGGTGAACATGGGGAAGGGGTTTGCGGCCATTATGATCTCAGCCGCACCGTCCCAATCACTGTTTCTGAGCGCCTCCATGTATGCCGGGATGTCCGTCCCGGCCGGGCAGCCCTTTGTACACGGCGATTTGCAGGGCCTGACACCGCCGAATATCGAATGGTAGCGATTATCGCCGCTCAGCGCAAAGCAGCGGCTGCCGCCCTTGCGCATACAGTCAAAGCGGTTCTGGAGCTTTCTGTAATACCAGCAGCGGGGCATCTGGCAGATGTTGCCGCCGATGGTGGTCATTTCGCGCAGACTGGGCGAGGCGCAGAGTCCGGCGGCCTGAGCGATGATCGAAGCATGCTTCTGAACGAGCGGGCTCTGCTCAATGTCCGCGAGCCTTGCAAGAGCGCCTATTTTCAGCGTGGCGTTTTCAAGCCTTATCCCGTCCAGGCCGGGAATGGTTTTGAGATTTACGACGGTTTTGGGGTACTCGCGGTAGATAGCGTCCTTCAGCGCGCCGAGAAGGTCACCTCCGCCGGCCCTGGCAACGGCGTCGTCCTGCTGTCTGGCT
>CAKTED010000178.1 GCA_934546725.1 uncultured Oscillospiraceae bacterium
GGCCGCTGCGTCACGCTGCTGAAGGTCCTGCTGACCAACAACTGCGTCTACGACTGCCAGTACTGCGTCAACCGCCGCAGCAACGACACCCGCCGGGCCATGTTCACCCCGGAGGAGCTGGCGGAGCTCACCATTGAGTTCTACCGCCGCAACTATATTGAGGGTCTCTTCCTCTCCTCCGGCGTCTTCCGCGATCCGGACTACACCATGGAGCTGATGATCCGGGCCCTGCGCATCCTGCGGGAGCGGTACCGTTTCAACGGCTACATCCACGCCAAGGCTATCCCCGGGGCCTCCCCGGCCCTGGTGGAGCAGCTGGGACTTCTGGCGGACCGGCTCAGCGTCAACATCGAGCTGCCCTCCGAGCAGGGCCTGCGGACCCTGGCGCCGGACAAGACCAAGAAAGCGATCCTTGCGCCCATGCGTCAGATCACCAGCCGTTCCCGGGAAAACCGGGAGGAACTGGTGAAATACCGCCATGCCCCCAAGTTCGCCCCCGCCGGGCAGAGCACCCAGATGATCGTGGGCGCCACCCAGGACACAGACCTGCACATCCTGCGCCTCACCCAGGGGCTCTATGACCGCTACCATCTGAGGCGGGTCTTCTTCTCCGCCTATGTCCCGGTGGTGGAGAACACGCTCCTTCCGGCCAAGGACACCAAGCCCCCGCTCCTCCGGGAGCACCGGCTCTATCAGGCGGACTGGCTCCTGCGCTTCTACGGCTTCCGGGCCGAGGAGCTGCTGGATGAAGGGAACGAAAACTTCAATCCCCTGGTGGACCCGAAATGCAGTTGGGCCCTGGCCCACCTGGACTTCTTCCCGGTGGAGGTCAACACTGCCGACTATGAGAGCCTTTTACGGGTACCCGGCGTGGGCGTGGTCTCTGCCCGGCGCATCCTCTCGGCTCGCCGGGTGGGTCCCCTGCGGCCGGAAGATCTCAAAAAGCTGGGGGTCGTCATGAAGCGGGCCCAATTCTTCCTCACCGCCAGCGGCCGGGTGCCGGAGGGCCTGCGCTTCACGCCGGAGAGCCTGCTGCGCCATCTCATCGCGGCGGAGCAGCCCCTGCTCCCCGGCGGCATGGAGCAGCTCTCCCTCTTCGACTCCCCCGCCTGAGCCCGGAAGGAGTGTTCCCATGCAGGAGATCCTTTACTTCTATGACGGCAGCTTTGAGGGCTTCCTCAGCTGCGTGTTCGAGAGCTATGCCCATCACGAGTGCCCCAGCGCCATCGAGAGCGAGGAGGTGCCGACGCTTTTTGCCTCCCGCTGGGTGGAGACGGAGGTTCCCCACGCTCAGCGGGTGCTGCGGAAGCTCCACGCCGTCTCTCCCTGGGGGCTGGAGTTGGTCCGCCGGGGCTTTCTCACCTGCCTGCCCCAGCGGGAGATGGCCCTTTACCGGCTCATCCAAAAATTATTGGAGGAAGGCCCCGCCTTCCTCCATAACCTCTCGGATGAAACGCTGAATCCGGTCTTTCAGGCTGTCCGGCACCTGAACGGCGAGGCCCATCTTTTGAAGGGCTTCGTCCGCTTTTCGGACTACGGCGGCGTCCTGGCGGCGGAGATCGAGCCGAAGAACCGGGTCCTTCCCCTGCTGCGGGGACACTTCTGCTCCCGCTTTCAGAATGAGGACTTTCTGATCTACGACCGGGTCCACCATGAGGTACTGCTGAGCCAGCATGGGGCCTCCGCCATCCGGCCTCTGGATGCCCTGAGCCTGGCGGCCCCCGACAAAACGGAGGCCGCCTACCGCCGCCTCTGGAAGCAGTTCTACGACACCGTGGCCATCCGGGAGCGGTACAACCCCAAGCTCCGCCGGACCCACATGCCCAAGCGCTACTGGAACACCATGACGGAGTTCCAGGGCGAGGACTACTTCAGGGCCGCAGAAGATGCCGCAGCCGTTCCAGGCCCCGCCGCTCCAGGCGGGATACCTGCACCTGGGAGACCCCAAGCACCTTTGCCGTCCGCTCCTGGGTCATCCCATGGAAGTAGCGAAGCTGGATCGTCAGCCGCTCCCGCTCCGGCAGACGGGCAATGGCCTCCTCCAGGGCGAGGCGCTCCACCAGACGCTCCTCCGGGGCGTCACCGCCCAGGGTCCCCTCCAGCGTGAGGCCGTCGCCAAACTCCGCCTGCAGGGATTCCGGCTCATCGCAGGCAAGGTCCGTTCGGGCGATCTCTTCCACCGTGAGGCCTGTCTCCTCCGCCAGGAGAGACAAGGTCGGCTCCTCTCCATTTTCCTGCCGCAGCCGTTCCCTCGTTCTGTAAAGGAGAAGTGCTTGCTCCCGCAGGCTTCGGCTTACCTTTAAGCTTCCGCTGTCCCGGAGGTAGCGCCGGATCTCCCCGGCGATCTTGGGAACGGCATAGGTGGAAAAGCAGGTCCCGTAGGCGAAATCGAAGCCCCGGACGGCTTTCAGGAAGCCCAGACAACCCAATTGATAGAGGTCATCGGCCTCCACGCCCCGGCCAAAGTAACGCCGCGCGATGCTCCAAATGAGACCGCTGTTCTCCCGCACCGCCTGCTCGCAGGCGTCGTTATCCCCCGCCTGGGCCGAGCGCAGCAGCTCTGCGTTCATGTTGTCTGTCTGCGCCGGGGCGCCAGCTTCTTTCGCAGGGTCACGGTAGTGCCCTTGCCAGGGGCGGACTTCACCGAAATATGGTCCATGAAGCTCTCCATAATGGTGAAGCCCATGCCGCTGCGCTCCTCCCCACCGGTGGTGAACATGGGCTGCCGGGCCTTCTCCACATCCGGGATGCCCCGGCCCCGGTCCTTGACGCTGACCTCCAGCACGTTCCCCTCACAGATCTTCGCCTTCACCGTCACCTTGCCCAGGGTGTTTGGGTAACCGTGGATGATGGCGTTGGTGACAGCCTCGGATACCGCCGTCTTGATGTCCTCCAGCTCCCCTAGGGTGGGGTCCATCTGGGCGGCGAAGCAGGCCACCGCCGTCCGGGCGAAGCCCTCATTGCTGCTGCGGCTGAGGAATTCCAGGGTTATGTAGTTCATTGTTTTCTTCATACTGCCTCTCCCCTCATCGGATGGTGACGACACGGTCGATGTCCGCCGCGTCCAGGACCCGCCGGGCCTGCTGGGGCACCCGGCAGACAAGAAGGCTCCCGCCCAGGGTCCGCATCCGCCGCCGTGCCCGCAGGATCAGGGCGATGCCGGAACTGTCCATGAACGTGACGCCGGAAAGATCCAGCGCCAGGTGCAGCGGCAGGGCGGCGTCCAGGGCCAGTTCCAGCTCCCGGATGGCCTGGGCCGCCCCCTGATGGTCCAGCTCCCCCGAGAGCTCCAGCAGCAGCTTCCGGCCTGTGCTTTTCGCGTTGATCTCCATAGGGTCCCTCCTTGGTTTTCCGGCCAGGGCCGGTCTTTCCCTGATGATACCACGCCGGGGCCGTCACTTTCCGTCGAAGCGGGACAGGCCCGTCGACTTTTCGTTCATCGCCCAGCCCAAGGAGAAAACGATTCCCACTCTCTCCAAAATCGTGTAAAGGAAAACAGCTTTTCAGCTGCCAGTTTCAATGCCATTCGTCTTTAGCAGGAAGGTGTCCTACCGCTTAAGCGGCAGGACACCTTCCTGCTAGCTTTCACTTTTTTGAGGTAATGCTACCGGAAGGACAAAAAGAGCACCCCCGGAGCGGCAGCGCCGCTCCGGGGGTGCTCTTTCTTAGACGTTTGAAACGCGGGATCAGCCTTCCAGAGACTTGGCGGAAGCCTCCAGCTTGGCGATGAGCTCCTGGTACTTGGTGACCTTCTCCCGCTCGGCGTTGACCACGGCCTCGGGGGCGTGGGCCACGAACTTCTCGTTGGAGAGCTTGCCCTCGGTGATGCGGAGACCGTTTCTGGCCTTCTCCAGCTCCTTGGCGATGCGTTCCCGCTCAGCGGCCAGATCCACCAGCTCAGCCAGCGGCATATAGGCCGTGGCGTTGTGGGTCACGACGCTGACCTGGCCCGCGGCGTCTGCCGGGGCGGCGTCGGCGAAGGTCACTTCGCTGGCGTAGGCCAGGCGCTGCAGGAAGTGCAGGCCCTGCTGATAGATCTCCGGCGTGGCGGTGACCAGC
>CAKTED010000179.1 GCA_934546725.1 uncultured Oscillospiraceae bacterium
CCGCGAAAAGTGCAGCTTATTTACAAGCACATCCTGCCAGACGACGAAGCCGATCCCGCCAAGCAGTATGAGCAGCATGATTATCACGTTCACATAAACGTCGCCCCGGAATTGCGTAAGCGACGAAAAGGGCTCGAAGCGCCCCATAAGGTCAAAGCCCGCGTTGCAGAAGGCCGAAACGGAGTGAAACACGCCGTACCACAGTCCTCGCGCAAGGCCGAGGCGCGGGCAGAAGCGAAGGGCAAGGAGCACGGCTCCCGCGCCCTCAAACACCGCCGTGCCGATAAGTACTCGCCGCAGCAGCAGGACCACGCCGCCGATATGCAGCGAGCTCACGGATTCCATCAGCAGCGAACGCTCGCGCAGACCTATCCGCTTGCCGAGCGCCAGCGAAAACAGCGCCGCCACGGACATGAAGCCAAGGCCGCCTATCTGGATCAGCACCAGCAGCACCACCTGTCCGAAAAGCGAGAACTGCGTCCATGTATCCACGACTATGAGCCCCGTAACGCAGCAGGCGGACGTTGCCGTAAAAAGTGCATCGAAAAAGCCGAGACCTTCGCGGCTGCGGCTCGATACCGGCAGCACGAGCAGTCCCGCGCCGATGAGGATCATGGCAAGGAAGCCGAGGGCGATTATCCGTACGGGCGAAAGCCGTATTCTTTTTCTGCTCATTTCCGCCCTCCTCCGGCGTACAGTATTTCAATATGCAATATATAAATGCCGTTATGTGGGCAGCTTCGCAGAAATGCTCGCATTTCTGCGAAAGCGTGGTGACAAAGTCGACACGCTGTTATTATACTGCCACTTTTGCTCCAAGTCAACCGCGGCGAGAGGCGTATTTCAGTCCCGTATGACCGGCGAAAGTTCCCATTCCTGCCCGCCCCGGCGATTTTCCGCCCTGGCAAAGCAGAGGGCGTACAGGTCGTCCGCGCGCGCCTCCAGCTCAAAAAGCGCCCTGCCCCGCTCGTCGAGCATGCGGGTGAGGGCAGGCTTTGTAATAACGGGGATATTTTTCTTTGCCGCCTTCAGAACGGCGCGGCCCCGTCCGTTTGCCGCAAGCACGCGGGCATAGGGCGGAGCTCCGGCGGAGTCCTCCGCGCTTATGCCGAGCCACGCGCAGAGCACTGCGCGGCGGATGCGTGCCAGCGCATAGCGCTTCGTTTTAACGCTTTCGTAAAGCTCGCCGAGGCTCCCTGCGCTCCGGGCCGCGCGCATAAGGCGCAGATGCAGCCCCTCGCTCATGTCCGGCAGGCACTCAAACTCCGCCGCGCTCATCGTCCTCAGCCGCGTGAGCACGGAAAGCTCCGCCCGCTCCATCGTAACGGGGCCGCGTCCGACGGCCATCGCAGCGGAATAAAGCTCCATCGCCGCGCGCGGCACATCGCCTGAAATGTCACATCCCGCCGCAAGCTCGGCGCGTATGGCCGAAGCCGAACGCAGTCCCCCGCGTGCTTCAGTCTCGTCATGCCCCGCGCCGCGCCTGCGTATGGCCAGCGGCTCTATCGGGGACGAAAGCCGCATGAGCGCCTTGACGTACTCCACGGCAAGAATATTGTTCGGCTTTTCAAGCAGCTCGAAGCTCCTGCCGCTCATGCGCTCAATCGCCGCCTGACGGGCTGCGGCGAACGAAACGCCATGCCGCAGCTCCGCGCGCAGATATTCGCCGAAATCTTCACGCAGAAGCAGTTCCGCCGCCTCGCGCAGCGCTTCGGCGTCTCCGCATTCGCATCCGAACGAAACGTTATCCACACAGCCGAGAGAATCGAGCAGCGCCATCGCGCCGTAAGCAAAGCGCTCGGCGGACGATACCGCCCAGGGGCACGGCAGCTCAAGCACAAGGTCCGCCCCGCCGCAGAGCGCCGCAGCGGCGCGAACGTGCTTTTCCAGCACCGCCGCCTCGCCGCGCTGGATAAAATCGCCGCTCATGACGCATACTATGGCGGTATCGTCGCCCAGAAGCTCGCGCGTCTTCGCAATATGCAGGGCGTGACCGTTGTGAAAAGGGTTATATTCCGCAACTATTCCGGCTGTTTTCATCGCAGGTGCCTCCTGAAAATGCATAAATCAAAAAAATTTTGCAAAAATGGTTGTTTTATGGTGAAAAAGATATTAGAATACTGAAGTATATTGTCATGCACAGTTTTTTGCAGTTCAATATATTATAAACCGTTTTCTATTTTATATCAATATATACGGAAAGGAAACTCTGCACATGAACATACTCGTTATCAACGCGGGCAGCTCTTCCCTGAAGTATCAGCTTATGGATCCCAACACCGGCGACGTTACCGCCAAGGGTCTCTGCGAGCGCATCGGTCTTGACGGACGCCTGACCCACAAGGTCCCCGCCTCCGGCAAGAAGGTCGAGAAGGACATCCCCATGCCCACTCATAAGGAAGCCATCGAGGCCGTTATGGACATCCTCGTAGATTCCGAGAACGGCGTTATCAAGTCCGTTGACGAGATCGACGCAGTCGGCCACCGCGTTCTCCACGGCGGCGACAAGTTCGTTGCCTCCTGCATCGTGGACGAGGCCTGCAAGCAGGCTATCCGCGACTGCATCCCCCTCGGCCCGCTTCACAACCCCGCAAACCTCATGGGCATCGAGGCCTGCGAGAAGGCAATGCCCGGCAAGCCCCAGGTCGCCGTTTTCGACACCGCCTTCCATATGACCATGCCCCCGAAGGCCTATCGCTACGCCATCCCCACCAAGTACTACACCGAAGATCATCTGCGCCGCTACGGCTTCCACGGTACCTCTCACCGCTTCGTTTCCAAACGCTGCATGGAGCTGATGGGCGATAAGGCGAAGGATTCCAGAATCATCGTCTGCCACCTCGGCAACGGCTCCTCCCTTTCCGCTGTAAAGGACGGCAAGTGCCAGGATACCTCCATGGGTCTTTCTCCTCTTGCGGGCGTACCCATGGGCACCCGCTCCGGCGATATCGACACCTGCGTTGCCCAGTATATCATGAACAAGGAGAACATGTCTGCCGACGATTGCCTGAACATGCTCAACAAGAAGTCCGGCGTGCTGGCTCTCTCCGGCGTTTCCTCCGACTTCCGCGATATCGAGACCGAGGCCAACAAGGGCAATGAGGATTGCCGCCTCGCTCTTGACAAGTTCGCTTACGAGGTAAGAAAGTACATCGGCGCTTACACCACCGTTCTCGGCGGTCTTGACTGCCTCGTATTCACCGCCGGCGTCGGCGAGAACTCCGCCTCCATGCGTGCCTCCATCTGCGAGGGTCTTGAGTACCTCGGCGTCAAGATCGACCCGAAGAAGAACGACATGCGCGGCGAGGAAGCCATCATCTCCACTGACGACTCCAGGGTCACCGTCTGGGTCATCCCCACGAACGAGGAGCTCATGATCGCTCAGGACACTCAGGAGATCGTAAGCAAGCTGTAAGGCTTTTAAAATCTGCAAAAGGCAACGCCCTCCGCGAAAAATCGCGGAGGGCGTTTTTTATCATTTTTGTTTTTTAAAGCAGCTCGATCAGGGAGAGCAGCCAGCTTCCCCACCAGTGGATAGTGAGCAGTGCGCCGCAGATCAGCGCCGCGAGCGCTATGGAGAGGATAAGGTATTTCAAATCGTGCTTTTTATCCGGCTTCATGCCTTTCTTGCGCTCAAGCGCCATGAATCTCACGCTCTGTACCGTGCTGTTGAGCTGATTGGGTTCCATGCTTCCAGCCATAACGTTCACTCCTTTTCGTATATTGAAAAACGTTTTCCACTGCATCCATATAAATAAGACGCATCCGGGCAGCAATTTGTTCCGCCTGCGGAAAATTATCTTTGCCGCGCGGTGAAAGTTCGGATATCCGCAAATTCAGCATATCAGATTTTTTCACATAAAGCAAGCGCCCTGCCGCAATTCATGTATGACACTTACTGCATTCTGTCAAAAAAACTTTTCCCGTGAGGATGTCATGTGGGCAGCCTCGCAGAGTTCCGTCATCCGCAGATGACGGAATAAAGTCAAAATCACGTTTTTTCCGGGGACCGGTGCCTCGGAAAAAACACTTCTCAGCCCGCAAGTGTG
>CAKTED010000180.1 GCA_934546725.1 uncultured Oscillospiraceae bacterium
ATTCAATCCCCGCCGGGGCAAAGGCGGCGCTCGACGCGCTTTCGCAGTTCGACGCGCTTAAAATTCTCGTAACGCCCGGCATGGTGGAGCTTGGGGCCCGGCAGGAGGAGCTTAACCGCGCCTTCGGCGCTCAGGCGGCTGCGGTCTGCGACCTTGTGGTCCTTGTGGGAGAAAGGCAGACTCAGCCGATAGCGGCCGGTCTACTGGGCGCGGGCTTTGCGCAGGAGCTTGTAAAAACGGCGGAGACGGTGCAGGAGGCCGTGGCGCTGGCGGATGCGTTCCGCCCGGGCGAGGCGCGCGTCATCCTGCTTGAAAACGATCTTCCCGACAATTATTAAGGGCAGCGCCCGACAGGAGGACTTAGCTTGAAAATAAACATTGGTGTTTTCTTCGGCGGACGCAGCGTGGAGCACGAGGTCTCGATAATTTCGGCGCTCCAGGCCGTGCGCGCCTTTGACAGAGCGAAATATGACATAACGCCGGTTTATATAAGCCGCGAGGGGCGCTTTTATATCGGCGAGGCCGTGGGGAAAATTGAGGAATATTCCAATATCCCGGCGCTTATAAGGAAAAGTACCGAGGTGCTGCCCACGGCGGACGGCGGGCGTCTGAAGCTGCTGCGGCAGCCGGCGAAGCGCTTTGGCAACCCCGTCATGGCGTATATAGACGTTGCGTTCCCCGTGGTTCACGGCACGAACGTGGAGGACGGCGCTTTGCAGGGCTATTTCCGCACGCTGGGCGTTCCCTTTGCCGGGTGTGACGTTTTTGCTTCGGCGGCGGGAATGGATAAATTTGCGATGAAGGCGCTGTTCCGCGAACGGAGGCTCCCGGTCCTGCCCTGCCTGCGCTTTACGAGCCGCGAGCTGGGCGACGCGCCGGACACGGCGGCGGACAGGGTGATCGCGGAGCTGGGTCTGCCGGTCGTCGTAAAGCCCGTGAACCTCGGCTCGAGCGTTGGAATAAAGCTGGCGCGCAGCCGCGAGGAGCTGCTTGACGCGCTTGATTACGCGGCGTCGTTCGCGTCTGCCGTTCTGGCGGAGCGGGCCGTGCAGAATCTGAGAGAGATAAACTGCTCCGTCCTCGGCGATTTTGACGGCGTCGCGGCCTCCGAATGCGAGGAGCCGGTCGCCTGCGACGAGATACTCAGCTATGAGGACAAATACGTCTCCGGCGGCAAGGGAGCAAAGGGTGGCAGCAAGGGCATGCAGAGCCTGAAGCGCCTGCTTCCGGCGCCGATATCGCCGGAGCTTAAAAAAAACGTTCAGCACTACGCCTGCGAGGCCTTCCTCGCGCTGGATTGCAGCGGCGTGGCGCGCATAGACTTCCTGATGGACGGAAAAACCGGCGAGGTCTGGGTGAACGAGATAAACACCATCCCCGGCTCGCTCTCCTTCTATCTCTGGGAGGCGGCGGGAAAGCAGTACTGCGAGCTGCTTGACGAGCTCGTAGCCCTTGCGCTCAAGCGCAGCCGCAGCACGGCGGAGCTGAGCTATTCCATAGACACCGGCATTCTGAAGGGCTTTTCCGGCGGCGCAAAGGGCGCGAAGCTGTAAGATGAGAAAAATTCATACTTTAAGATAAAGGATTTGGAAATATGATAGAATACGAAGATTACAAAGTTAAGCTCAACGCGCTCAAGCCCGATCTCGTGAATCTTCACGCCGCGCTCAAAACGGAGGATGCGAAGGCTGAGATCGACGAGCTTGAGCAGAAGTCCGCGGCCGACGGCTTCTGGAACGATATTGCAAATTCTCAGAAGGTGCTCCAGCGCCTGAAGCACCTCAAGTCCAAGTGCGAGACCTATGAGCACCTGGCCACGAAGTGGGACGATGTTTATACCCTCTGCGAAATGGGCATAGAGGAGGATGACGACAGCCTGCTTGACGAGATAGTCAGCGGCTATGACGAGCTGGAGGAGGGCATAAAAACCGCCCGCCTTTCAACGCTGCTCACCGGCGAATACGACAGCAGCAACGCCATACTGACCTTCCATGCCGGTGCGGGCGGAACCGAGGCGCAGGACTGGACGCAGATGCTCTACCGTATGTATACCCGCTGGGCGGAGCGCCACGGCTTCAAATACCAGACAGTGGACTTCCTCGACGGCGAGGAGGCGGGGCTTAAAAGCGCCGTTCTCTCCATTGAGGGCGAGAACGCCTACGGTTTCCTCAAAAGCGAAAACGGTATCCACCGCCTCGTTCGCGTTTCTCCGTTTGACGCCTCCGGCCGCCGCCATACCTCCTTTGCCGCCGTTGAGGTCATGCCCGAGATAAGCGACGACGGTGAGGTGGAGATCCGTCCCGAGGATATTGAGATGCAGGTCTACCGTTCCTCCGGCGCGGGCGGCCAGCACATCAACAAGACCTCCTCGGCCGTTCGCCTTATCCATATCCCGACGGGCGTTGTCGTCTCCTGCCAGACGGAGCGCAGCCAGTTCCAGAACCGTGACTACGCCATGCGCATGCTCCGCTCGAAGCTCGTTGAGATCAAGGAGCGCGAGCACCTTGAGAAGATAGAGGATATCAAGGGCGTTCAGATGAAGATAGAGTGGGGCAGCCAGATCCGCTCCTATGTTTTCATGCCCTACACCCTTGTCAAGGACCATCGCACGAATTACGAAAACGGAAATATCAACGCCGTTATGGACGGCGACCTTGACGGCTTTATCAACGCTTACCTGAGCATGAAGGCCTGAGTTTGGAAAAAGAGAAAAAAGAAGGTTCATTTTAATGCTCGGCACATTGGTAAATACCACTGCGATAGCGCTGGGGGCGCTCGTCGGACTGCTGCTTAAAAAGGGCATTCCCGAGAAGATAAGCGACGTTGTTATGAAGGGCATAGCCCTGTGTGTGCTCTATATCGGCCTCAGCGGCTGCCTTTCGGGTACGAATACGCTCATTACGATAATATCGATAGTCATCGGCGCGGTCGTCGGCTCGCTTATCGACCTTGACCGGCGGCTGAACGACCTTGGCGCGCTGGCGGAACGCAGGTTTGCAAAAAATTCGGACGGTAAAACCTCGGTGGCCGAGGGCTTCGTTTCGGCCAGCCTGCTTTTCTGCGTCGGCTCCATGGCGATAGTCGGCTCCATTCAGAGCGGCCTTACCGGCAACCACGAGATGCTCTTCACGAAATCGCTGCTGGACGGAATTTCCGCCATGATATTTGCCTCCACGCTTGGAGCGGGAGTTATACTCTCGGCGGCCGCGGTGCTTATATATCAGGGCGCGATAACGCTTTGCGCGCAGTGGGTGCAGCCGTTTCTGAGCGACTACGCCGTGGCGGAAATGACCTGCGTCGGCTCGCTGCTCATCATAGCGCTGGCGCTGAACATGCTCGGTATAACGAAGCTGAAAACGGCAAACTACATACCGGCGGTTTTCGTCCCGGTCCTGCTCTGCAGGTTCATGTAAAAGAACAGATTCAAAAAGCGCTGCTCCGTCACTGTCGGCGGGGCAGCATATGTTTTATGGAGGTATGTCTTTCGTGTACCGCGACCTTACCGAGGGCGGGCTTACGAAAAGCCTGATACTTTTTGCACTGCCGATGATCGCAAGCGACCTGATGCAGCAGCTCTATAACATTGCCGATACGCTCATCGTCGGGCAGGTGCTGGGCAGGAACGCGCTTGCGGCGGTTGGCTCGGCCTATGCGCTCATGACGTTCCTTACCTCGATATTCATCGGCTTTGCCATGGGCTCCGGCGCGCTTTTTTCAATATACCTCGGGCGCGGCGACAGGGAAGGGCTGAAGAGCGCCGTTTTTCACGCGTTTCTGCTCATCATGGGCGTAACGCTCGTGCTTAACGCCGCCGCCTGTGCTTTTATCGGGCCTATACTGCGCTTTCTGAAGCTGCCGGAGGAGATTTTCGGGGATATGCGGGCGTATCTGCTGATAATTTTCGCGGGACTGGCGGCCACGGCGGTGTATAATTTTTTCGCCTGTCTGCTTCGCGCGGCGGGGAACTCCGTTGCGCCGTTCGTGTTTCTTGCGGCTGCGGCGGTCCTGAAC
>CAKTED010000181.1 GCA_934546725.1 uncultured Oscillospiraceae bacterium
GGTATATCTTGACGGCGAGCTTCTTGCGAGCATCGACCTTTCTGCCGTGAAGGAGCCGTATACGCTTGCGGCGGGCGGCGGGAACACGGTACTTGTGGAGCACGGGCGGATATCCATGCAGCAGGCCGACTGCCCGGACGGCCTGTGCATAAAGCAGGGCGCGGCGACGCCGTCGAAGCCGGTCGTGTGCCTGCCGAACCGCGTAATGATCGTCGTATCCGGCAAAACCGGCGGCGGGGTGGACGCCGTGACGGGAGGTGCCGCGGCATGAAAGCGCGCAAGCTCTGCATTTTGGCGCTTCTTTCGGCGGCGGCGCTCGCAATATTTGTCGCAGAGGCGCAGATACCGCCGGTCGTCGCCATCCCGGGCGTGAAGCTCGGGCTTTCAAATATCATCGTTCTGCTCACAATGTATCTTTATGGCCGCCGGGAGGCGCTGGCTGTTTTGGCTGTAAAGCTTATCCTCGGCAGCGTTTTCGCCGGGCAGATCATGAGCTTTTTTTACTCGGCGGCGGGCGGCATCTGCTGCTGGAGCGTAATGTCGCTCCTGAAGGGCGTTTTGTCCGAAAAGCAGCTGTGGGCAACAAGCGCCTTCGGCGCCGTTGCCCACAATGCAGCGCAGCTCGCCGTGGCGGTCTGCCTGCGTGGAACAGATAAGCTTTTATGGTACGCCCCCGTGCTGCTCGCCTCGGGAATAATTACGGGCGTTTTCACCGGCCTTGGGGCAATGCTCGCCCTGCCGGGTCTGCACCGCGTGCTGAAGCTTTAGCCCGCCTCAGCGCAGGGGAAGGAAATTTAGAGGATCGACTGTTTCGCCGTCAAGCGTCATCTCAAAATGCAGGTGGGTAATGTCGCCCACCTCGGCCAGAGCCGTTTCGCCGACGGAGCCTATCGTATCCCCGGCGCTCACGCTGTCGCCCGCCGCAACGGCAGGCAGCTCGGCAAGGTTTGAATAAACGCTGCGCAGGCCACCGCCGTGGTGGATCACAACGGTCGTACCGAGCATGTCGTCCGCGTAGACGCGCTCCACGGTGCCGCCGGCCGTGGCCATAACGCGGTCCCCGAGCGTGGCGGCGATATCAAGCCCTCTGTGCGTGCGCCAGTCCGCCAGCGTGCGGCTGTAAACGAGCGTTTCAACGCTGTGCGGCGTTTCCACCTCGCCCGCAACGGGCCAGACGAAGACGTTCGGCGCGGCGTCGCTTTTGCTGTCCGCCATAACGCTCTGCGCCTCGCCGGACGGTTCTTCGGCCATTGCGCCGCTTTCCGGCTCGGCGGAGGGCTGCGGCGCGGCGGATTCGGGCGCGGGCTGCGCCGTCTGCGGCGGGCGGACGATTGCGTCCTCCACCGGCGGAGGAGTAACGCGAACGGATACGCTGCTGTTTTCGGCTTCGTCAAGCCCCTTCATGCTGCCGGAGATCACCCATGCGGATGCGCCGATGACCGCCACGCAGATGAAAAGGACTATGTAGAAGCCCTTATCCCCCGCGAATTTGAATAATCTGTCCCATCGGGACTGCTTTTTATCCAATTTCCATCACCTCATGCAGTAGATTCTGAGTGTATTATTGCCTGTAGCGGCAGTTTTATACATGAAACTGCATTTCTTTGAGTTTTATGGGAGGACCTTGCCATGAATATATCCGAGATCGCAAAAACAGTGGATCATACGCTGCTGCGCCAGTGTGCAACGGAGGAGGAGATAGCCGCGCTCTGCCGCGAGGCCGTGGAATACGGTGCGGCATCCGTATGCGTGCCTCCGTGCCACGTTGCCGCGGCGGCGCGATTCCTTGACGGCGCGCTGCCCGTCTGCACCGTTATCGGCTTCCCGAACGGCTATTCCACCACGGAGGTGAAATGCTTCGAGGCGGCGAACGCCATAGCCAACGGCGCGGACGAGATAGACATGGTGATAAATCTCGCCTTCGTCCGCGAGGGGCGCTTCGACGCCGTGCTCGACGAGATCCGCGAGGTGCGCAAATACTGCGCGCATAAAACGCTCAAGGTGATAATCGAGACCTGTCTGCTCACGGAGGAGGAAAAAGTTCGCCTCTGCCACATCGTCGGCGAGTCAGGGGCGGACTATATCAAGACCTCCACCGGCTTCGGCGGCGGAGGCGCAACGTTTGAGGACGTGGCGCTCATGCGCCGCGAGTGCCCCAAAGGGCTGAAGATCAAGGCCTCCGGCGGCATAGCCACGCTTGCCGACGCGGAAAAATTCCTTTCGCTCGGCGCAGACCGGCTTGGCACGAGCCGCGTTATAAGGCTCATTGCCGAGGAGGCGAAGAATGAGTAAGACCTCTCTCAGCGCGGAGGCGCAGTTTGACCGCATGACAAAAACGCCGATGCCCCGGCTCATAAGCTCCATGGCCGTCCCGACCGTTGCGAGCATGCTGATAACTACGCTGTACAACATGGCGGATACATACTTCGTTTCGCAGATAAGCACGAGCGCCTCCGCCGCCGTCGGCGCGGTATTCGCGCTCATGTCGCTCATCCAGGCGCTGGGCGGAGGCTTCGGCATGGGCGCCGGCAGCATAATCAGCCGCAAGCTCGGCGAAAAGAAAAACGAGGAGGCGAGCATGTACGGCAGCTGCGCGTTTTTCGGCGCGCTGGCCTTCGGCGCGTTCATCATGGTGTTCGGCCTCATCTTCCTCACGCCGCTCATGCGCCTGCTTGGCTCCACGGACACGATGCTGCCCTATTCGCGCGATTACGCGCGCTATATTCTCATCGCCGCGCCGGTAATGTGCTCCTCCTTCGTCCTCAATAACGTAATCCGCTCCGAGGGCGAGGCGCTGATGTCCATGATCGGCCTCTGCTCGGGCGGACTGCTCAATATCGCGCTCGATCCGCTGCTGATATTCACGCTCGATATGGGCATAGGCGGCGCGGCGCTGGCCACGGCCATTAGTCAGCTTATGAGCTTCATTCTGATGCTGGCGATGTTTTTCGGAAAAAAGAGCATCCTGCGCATAAGTCCGCGCCTGCTCAGCCGCAAAATTGCGGATTATCTGCTCATTTTGAAGACCGGCTTTCCCACGATCTGCCGCCAGGGACTGGCGAGCGTGGCCTCGGCGCTGATGAACAATCAGTCGGCGGTTTATGGCGACGCGGCCGTCGCGGCAATAACGATCTCAAACAGGATATATCTTTTTGTGCGCAATATCATCCTTGGCATAGGCCAGGGCTTCCAGCCGGTGGCGGGCTATAATTTCGGTGCGGGCATTTATTCTCGCGTGCGCGAGGCGTTCCGCTTTACGACGATAGCGGGAACCGTGGTCTGCACCGCGTTCGGCATTGTCATATGGTTCAATGCAGGCGGCATCATCGCGTGGTTTCGCCCCGATGACGCGGAGGTGATACGCGTTGGTACGACGGCGCTGTATTTCGCGGCGGGGGTTATGCCGTTCATGGCGTACTCGACCTATGTGAACCAGATGTATCAGTGCCTCGGCTTTGCAAAGCAGGCAACGTTCCTTGCAAGCTGCCGCCAGGGCGTGTTTTATATCCCGCTCGTGCTCATCCTTCCGGCGCTGCTTGACCTGAGCGGCGTGCAGCTGGCGCAGCCGATGGCCGACCTCTTCACGTTCTTCATATCCATCCCGTTCCAGATCCGCTTTTACAGAAGGTTAACCGGGCGGCAGCCCGAGCGGCGCGGCTCCGCGCCCGGTTGAGCCGTGCGGCAGGACAAAAAAATAAACGCCGCACAATCTGCGGCGTTTGAGCGTAAGCGCTGTGGATGAAGTCCGGCCCTGCGCGCGGCGCCGGCCTGCCAGGCGGCGTATTATCCTGCCGCGGGTCAGGAGCGCGGAAGCGCCTCATACTTTGGATCAGCCAGGGCCTTGAGGTATGCGTCATAAGCCTCCTCCAGGGAGGAGTATTCCTTGCCGTTTTTCAGGATCTGCCTGTACTGGCTCTGCGAAACGAGCGATTCGGAAACCGTGATATAGGTCTTGCCCTTTCGCTGGCCGGTTGTGGTTTCAGAAACGTAGTATTTACC
>CAKTED010000182.1 GCA_934546725.1 uncultured Oscillospiraceae bacterium
CCATTCCTTTCCCTGAACTTCAATGCACACATGAATATGATCGTCTTTCAAAGTGGCTGTACGCCGCAGCGGAACTGGCAAGGCTTTAAAAGCAGGCCGATGCCTTATGGCACAATATTCCACGCGGCGCTTACCAAACCAATCCCCGGTATTATATACTATCCCGACAGATCTTGCAAGCACTTAGTTTATTTATTCAATATTTTTTCAAATTTGTGTGAGCATGTCTGGTATTTCAGTGCAAAAAAGAGGGACATCAGGAAAAACCCGACGTCCCTCCAAAGCTTTGTATGATCCCCCGCTTGTGCCGTGTAAGTCCATTTATAACCTGCACAATACGGCAGGTGGGGTACCTCCTCGCTGCTTCTCTGCTTCCAACGTCCCATCCGGGGAGGCCTGCAATTCACAGCAAGAGTTTTTCCGGTATCCCGATTTATAAATGTGGGTTTAAAAAGACCTATCACGAACACGGCAGGGCAACTGTTTTTTATCTGCACCTATAATAGCATACATTTATCACTATTTCAAGGCCAAATCGCTGTTACTTTTTGTTTATTTTTTACGTTTGAGCTTTACTCCTCGTCTTCATCGTCAAAGAGCGCTTCGACGAACTTCTCATAGACCTTTTCGGCCTCGTCGTCGTCGCTTATCGTTTCAAGCAGCTCCTCTCCGTCCTCTTCAACTATGCGGAACATGATTATGGCATTTGCCTCCTCGCTGTCCTCTTCAACGTCCGCAGGAAAAAAAGCCGCATAATCGTTTCCGTCAACGGTTATTCTCGAGATAAACTCAACCTCATGGTCATTGCCCTCTTCGTCCGTTATCGTAATATAGGTTGCGTCGAAATTTTCGTCCATTACTTTTCCTCCGTCCAGGGCAAAGCCCATTTGATAACACACATATTAAACCATGGCGGAGCAAAATGCAAGCGGTACTTTTTTGCCTATGATCCAAAGTCCTCAAGAAGGCTGAGAAGCTCCTCTCTGCTGCTGACGGCAACGCCGGCCGCAAGCCGCTCTCTGTCTGCCGTTCTCATGCCGAGGGTACTGATATCCGTAACCATTACCGGTCTTTCCGGCGCTCCGTATTCATACACGCAGAGTCTGCCGCCGGTATCTCTGAGCAGAAATCCACCATCCTCCGTCTTCAGCGCGGAAGCTTCCGCGCCATCGCCCCTGCCCGCATTTGCAGAAACAGCCGCCGAGGTTCCCATTGCCGCGCTGCATATGAGCATCGCGATGCAGAGCACCATTCTTATTCTTTCCCTCTTTTTCATTTTTTTAAAAACACCTCCTGAATTTTCCTGTTTTCTCTGATTATCGCCGGCTTTTCATATAAATATACCCGCTCAGGAAGATGCTCACGCTTTTGATTGCAATTTTTGCGGCCATATGCTATAATATTTTGGCTATTGCCGGTAAAGCAATGGTAAAATCAAAATCTTTTGTATATAATCTTCATATCCGGCAAGGAGGTGCAGAATGAAGATAAATAAAAACCATGTAAAAAAAGGCGCCGAGGCAGGCGCGCGTACTGCCGGAGGCATTCTTCACGCCATTCTGAAAATCATAGGCACCATACTTCTCATAGTCATAATGACCGGCCTCATTTTCACCGTGATCTTCGCAAGCTATGTCAAAAACTCTCTTTCGTCCGAGCTTGATGTAAACCTTTCCGATTTTTCGCTTGCTCAGACCAGTGTTATCTATTACTGGAACGACGACAGCGAGAGCTATGAGGTTCTTGAAGAGCTCTCCGGCCGCAAAAAGAGCACATGGGTCAGCTATGAGCAGATTCCGAAATATATGGAATACGCCGCCGTTTCCATAGAGGACAAGCGCTTCTATACTCATCACGGCGTCGACTGGTACCGTACCATAGGCGCTTTCGGCAACATGTTTCTGAGCATGTCTGATACCTTCGGCGGCTCCACTATCACTCAGCAGCTCATCAAAAACCTTACGGAATACGATGAGGTTACCGTAAAGCGCAAGCTTCTTGAGATCTTCCGCGCGCTCAAGTTTGAAAAAACCTACTCCAAGGAAGAGATCATGGAGGCCTATCTCAACCGCATTTATCTCGGCGAGGGCTGCTACGGCATCGGCGCCGCCGCAAAAGAGTACTTCGACAAGGACGTAAGCGAGCTCACCATAGCAGAGTGCGCCTGCATCATCGGCATAACTAACAATCCGTCCATGTATGATCCGTATATAGACCGCGAGGCAAACCGCGAGCGGCAGGAGATCATTCTTGGCCAGATGCTCGAGCAGGAATATATAAACCAGAGCGAATACGATTCCGCAATGGCTCAGGAAATGGTATTCACCCGCGGAGCCGACGAAGTAAGCGACAGCTCCTCCGTCACGTCCTGGTTCGTGGACGCGCTCATTGAGGACGTAATAGCCGATCTGATGGAGCTTCGCGGCGTATCCTACAAGGTCGCCGAGGATCTGCTCTATTCTGCGGGCTACAAGATCTATTCCACCATTGACCCCGATATCCAGGCCATAGTGGACGACGTTTATTCCTCTCACGACAATATCCCCACCGGCTACAAGCAGAGCAGCTATCAGGAGCTTCAGTCCGCCATGGTCATCATAGACCCGTATACCGGCGACGTTGTCGCAATGGCGGGTAAGGTCGGCGAAAAGGAAGGCAGCCGTATCTTCAACTACGCGACCGACATGCAGCGCTCCCCCGGCTCCACCATCAAGCCCATAGCAAGCTACAGCCTTGCCATGGATCTCGGCATAATAATGCCGTACACCACCTATTACGACAGCGCGGCGGTAAAGCTCAGAGGCACGGACTGGTATCCGAATAACGACAACTATTCAAACTCCGGTCTCATAACCATCCGCTATGCGCTCCAGCGCTCCATAAACACCATCGCGGCCCAGCTTATAGACGACGTTACCCCGCAGGTATCCTACGACTTCCTCACTCAGAAGCTCGGTCTGCCGCTTATCGATGATCCTTCCAGCGGACTTTCGGATAACGGCTACGCCTCTCTCGCCCTCGGTCAGCTGACCTACGGCGTTTCCGTGCGGGACATGGCCTCGGCCTACACCTGCTTTGCAAACGACGGCATCCGCACCGAATCGCGCACCTATTCCCGCATTGAGGATGCTTCCGGAAACCTCATTTATGACAACGTACCTGAAAGCTTTGTAGCGCTCAACAGCACCACCGCGTATTATATGAACGACCTGCTGCAGAACGTCGTAAGCTCCGGCACCGGCTACTATGCCAAGCTTCCGAATATGCCCACGGCCGGTAAGACCGGCGCGTCGAGCAACTGGTGCGACCGCTGGTTCGTCGGATATACGCCCTATTACGTCGGCGCGGTATGGTCCGGCTATGAAAATCCCGAATATATGGGCAGCAGCAACCCGTCCACCGGCATGTGGCGGCAGGTCATGGAGCGCGTCCACGAAAACCTTGAGTATAAGGAATTTGACCGGCCGGACAATATGAAGCAGGTGACCGTCTGCATCGATACCGGCCTTCTCGCAACGGACGCATGCAAAAATGACCTTCGCGGCAACCACACCATGACGCTCTATATGGAAAGCTCCAAAATTCCCACGCAGTACTGCCAGGCACACACTCTCATCGAGCTTTGCAGCGATTCCATGAAGCTCCCGAGCGACGATTGCCCGCAGAGCAGCATAAAAACCTATGCCGTTATCGACCTGAACAAGGCGCCCGGCAATATCAAGACCCCGCCCTATTACTCCGACAGCGCATGCTACAACGCCAAGGATCCCGCCATCGTCGAGGACAAGCGCATACCCTATCTCCTTGACGAGATAGAGATCTGCGACAAGCACCTCGTCGACCCCGAGAGCGGCTGGCTCATCGATTCCACCACCGGCTATCTGAAAAATCCGAAAACCGGTCTGCTCTATGACCCCGCTACGGACAAAATATACGACCAGCACAGCGGCTGGGAGATAGACTGGAAGACCGGCGCGCTCATAGAC
>CAKTED010000183.1 GCA_934546725.1 uncultured Oscillospiraceae bacterium
CCCGTTTTTTCCGGGGACATGCGCCTCGGAAAAAACACTTCTCAGCCTGCAAGTGTGCGAGCACAGCGAGTGCGCGCAGCAGGCTGCATCCCCTCAAAGAAATGCCTGCATTTCTTTGATTTTTTAAGGATAGCACAGAATCAAAAAATTTTCCACAATATTGTTGCAAAACGCTGCGGACGTGCTATAATACATTTAGCAGTCAAGGCGCGAGAGTGCTAACGCTGCTTTTCAATCGTACCCTTCAGAGGAGGTTATTTATTATGGCAAAGAAACAGTTCAAGGCGGAATCAAAGCGCCTGCTGGGCTTAATGATCAACTCTATATATACTCATAAAGAGATATTTCTGAGAGAGCTTATATCAAACGCCAGCGACGCGATAGACAAGCTGTGCTACAAATCGCTTTCTGACGAGGGCTCCGGCCTGAGCCGCAGCGATTTTTACATCAGGATCAGCACGGACGAGGCCAACCGCACCATAACCATCGAGGATAACGGCATAGGCATGACGGCCGAGGAGCTCGAAAACAACCTCGGCGTTATCGCAAAGTCCGGCTCGCTCCAGTTCAAGCAGGACATGGAGGAGGAGAAGAAGGCCGAGAGCGGCGTGGACATCATCGGCCAGTTCGGCGTCGGCTTCTACTCCGCGTTCATGATCGCGGACAAGGTGCGCGTCGAGTCGAAGGCCTATGGCTCCGACGAGGCCAACGCCTGGGAGTCCACCGGTGCGGACGGCTACACCATAACGCCCTGCGAAAAGGCTGATCGCGGCACTAAGATCATCATTTATGTGAAGAACGATACCGGGGAGGGGAATTACAGCGAGTTCCTCGACACTTATCGTCTGCGCGGCCTTGTTAAAAAATACAGCGATTATGTTCGTTACCCGATAAAAATGAACATTTCCAAGAGCCGCAGCGTCGAAACCGACGAGGTGGACGAGGAAGGAAAGAAGAAGACGAAGTGGGAGACCTACACCGAGGAGGAGACCGTGAACAGCATGGTCCCCATCTGGCAGCGCTCGAAGAGTGAGGTTTCCGACGAGGACTGCATCAAATTCTATAAGGAGAAGTATTACGCTCAGGAGGACCCCGTAAAGGTCATCCGCATCAGCGCCGAGGGCGCGGTGTCCTATAAGGCGATGCTCTTCATCCCCAGAACCGCGCCGTACAATTACTATTCCCGCGACTATGAGGCCGGACTGGAGCTTTATGCCAGCGGCGTCATGATAATGGACAAGTGCAAGGACCTGCTGCCGGAGTGCTTCCGCTTCGTCAGGGGCATCGTCGATTCGCAGGATCTGTCGCTCAATATCTCCCGCGAAATGCTCCAGCATGACCGTCAGCTCAAGACCATTGCGGGCAGCATCGAAAAGCGCATCAAGTCCGAGCTGAAAAAGCTCATGACCGATGAGCCGGAGACGTATAACGAGTTTTATAAAAACTTCGGCCTCCAGCTCAAGTACGGCATACTGGCCGACTATGGCATGAAGCGCGAACTTTTGCAGGATCTGCTCATGTTCTATTCGTCCCGGGCGGGCAAGCTTATCTCGCTTGCGGACTATGTAAAGGACATGCCCGAGGATCAGAAGTTTATCTATTACGCCTGCGGCGAGAGCGTTGCAAAGCTCGATAAGCTGCCCCAGGCCGAGCCGATACGCGAAAAGGGCTACGGCATTCTCTACCTCACCGAGGACGCTGACGAGTTCGTCATGAACATGCTCGGCGAATACGAGGGCAAGCAGCTCAAAAGCGTGAACGCCGAGGATCTCGGCCTCGAGACCGAGGAAAACAGGGAGGAGACCGAGAAGAAGGAGGCCGAAAACAGGGAGCTTCTTGACTTCGTAAAGGACAGCCTCGACGGCGCGGTGAGCGCGGTAAAGCTTTCGCACAAGCTGAAAAATTCGCCCGTCTGCCTCGGCACGCAGGGGCCGGTCAGCCTCGAGATGGAGCGCTATTTCAACACCGTACCCGGTGCGGGCGAAAAGGTGAAGGCCGAGCGCGTGCTGGAGCTGAACGCTTCCCACAAGGTCTTTGATTCGCTCAGAGCGGCATATGGGGAAGATAAGGAGAAGGCAAATAAGTACGCAAAGCTGCTGTATTTCCAGGCTCTGCTGCTCTCCGACGCGAAGATCGAGGACCCGGCGGAATACGCCGAGCTTGTCAGCGAGCTCATGGTTTGAATCTCATAAGAGCTGTTTAATATGTACGGGGGCGCGGCTGTTCTGGCCGCGCCCCTTTTGCGCGGTGCGGGCCGTTGGGGTGTGGGGTGTGGATGCGGAGGCTTAAAGGCTCAGTCATTCAGAGGCCGCAGGCCGTGGAATCCCCTATTGAGGGAGGAAAGGTACGTCACGCGTTGGCTCCCCTGTGTAAGGGGAGCTGTCAGAGCACCGCTCTGACTGAGGGGTTGCACTTCAGATGATAACATGCCACCTCCCTTTACACAAGGGAGGCTGATGTTGTCGTTCCCCTCCAGCAACCCATCAGGGGATTCTTCGCCTGCTTACGCAGGCTCTGAATGACAGCAGAATTTGGGGGATTCTTCGGTCGCCTGCGGCTCCCTCTGAATGACAGCATAAATAAGCTCTCCCTTCAAATTACGGAAGTGCTCCCTTCTCACCGCACCACCCCCATCCAACGCGGAGAATGTTACCGCTTCGACACTTTTTGCGCCGAAATGTGCACAAAAGCACCTCAAAACAGGTAATTTCTCTTGAAATATATGGAGAGCTGCGGTATGATGTAGCTGTAATACTATGTTCTGACAAAAAGAGGAAAACGCATGATAAACATCGTACTGGTCGAGCCGGAGATCCCGCAGAACACGGGCAACATCGCGCGTACCTGCGCCGTAACGGGCAGCAGACTGCACCTTGTGCGCCCGCTGGGCTTCGATATTTCCGACAAGGCCGTGAAAAGGGCCGGGCTTGACTACTGGCACCTCGTTGATATCCACGTTTATGACGGACTGGAGCGCTTCCTTGAGGAGCACGGCAGGGAGAGCTTCTGGCTTGCCACAACAAAGGGCGGGCGCTGCTTCACAGACGTTGAATACGGCGAGGACTGCTGGCTGCTGTTCGGCAAGGAGACGGCGGGGCTGCCGGAGTGGCTGCGCGAG
This sequence comes from uncultured Oscillospiraceae bacterium, assembly GCA_934546725.1. Lineage (GTDB taxonomy): Bacteria > Bacillota > Clostridia > Oscillospirales > Oscillospiraceae > RGIG6375. The sequence continues at coordinate 3,119 of CAKTED010000183.1, forward strand.
CGCTACCGCGACCGCTGCGTCCGTATTCCCATGCGTGAGGAGGCCCGGAGCATGAACCTGGGCAATTCCGTCGCCGTAATGTGCTATGAGGCGCTGCGGCAGAACGGGTATAAAGGGCTTTTGAAGGCGAGGTGACCCCCCGCTTCTGCAAAGGCTTATTTTGGAGGATCAGAGAAAATGAACTATAACAAGAAGTCCGTAACGGACATCGATCTGCACGGCAAAAAGGTTCTTCTGCGCTGCGATTTCAACGTACCCATGGCTACGGGCGTCATCACCGACGATACCCGCATCACCGCCTCGCTGCCCACGATCCGCTATATTCTCGACCAAGGCGCGGCGATAATCCTCTGCTCTCATCTTGGCCGCCCGAAGGGCGAATACATTGCCGATCAGTCGCTGATGCCCATTGCAAAGAGGGTCTCGGCGCTGCTTGACCGCCCCGTAAAGATGGCGAGCGACATCGTTGGCGAAAGCGCAAGGGCGCTGGCCGCATCGCTTAAGCCCGGCGAGCTGATGATGCTTGAAAACGTACGCTTTGATAAGCGCGAGGAGAAGAACGATCCCGAGTTTGCCCGCGAGCTGGCATCTCTTGCGGACGTGTTTGTTTTTGACGCCTTCGGCGCCTGTCACCGCGCGCACGCCTCCACGGCGGGCGTGGCCAGGTATCTGCCCGCGGTATGCGGCTTTCTCATCGAGGCCGAGCTCAAGGGCATAGGCGGCGCGCTCGAAACGCCGAACCGCCCGCTCGTCGCCGTTTTGGGCGGGGCAAAGGTCGGAGATAAGATCGGCGTTATAGACCACCTCATTGAAAAGGCGGATACGCTCATCATCGGCGGCGGCATGGCAT
>CAKTED010000184.1 GCA_934546725.1 uncultured Oscillospiraceae bacterium
TTGCATTTCTGCGAGAGCGTGTCGGCTTTATCGACACGCTCAATTAATATGAGTCTATAATTATTCGGGCCGTTTCGGCCATTTTTGAGCCGGTGTCCATGCTGCGCCGCTGGATGAAGCGATGCGCCTGCGATTCGCTCATGAGGTTACGGGTCATAAGAAGCTCCTTGGCGCGTTTGATGGTGTCCTCGTCTGTGCTGCTTCGCCTTGGTGCAAAGCGCATCTGCTTTTCGATGATCTGAACGAGTATTCTGACCGATGCGAGAAGGTCGGCCCGCGAAACCGGAAAGGGAAGCTTGAAGACATCCTCGTTATCACAGCAGTCAAGCTGCATCGGCTGCGCCACAAGCAGCATCAGCGACGGCTGCATCATGCTGTAGGAAAGGTCGGACGCCGTCATATCCGACAGCTTGTAGCCCGAAATTACTATTCCGCCGCCCATTTTGCTCAGCGAGCGGATGACCTCCGCGCCGCTCCGGCAGGAGGCAAATACGGCAAATCCGCCGCTTTCAAGCATTTCACATATTTTACGTCTGCTTTCGTCCTTTTCAAAAGAGACTATCAGTCTTTGCATCGTTCACCTCTCCCCATAGTGGAATTTTGCGGAAATATGCGGAGGTGAACTCAATATGCGATTATGTATTTGCTGATCTCCCAGCTGCTCACGCGGGTGCAGTATTCGCGCCACTCGGCCTCCTTGCCCGCGACGAACTGCTCAAAAACGTGCTCGCCGAGAGTATCCTTTATGAGCTCGTCCTTCTTCAGCTCCTCAAGAGCCTCCTCAAGGCTGCCGGGGAGATTGTCGATTCCACGGCTTGCACGCTCGGAGCTGTTCATGCTGAAGATGTTTTCGCTTATCTCGGGCGGGGGAGTAAGGCCGCGCTCGATTCCGTCAAGCCCGGCAGCGAGGCAGACAGCAAGGGCAAGATACGGGTTGCAGGAGGGATCGGGGCAGCGCAGCTCAACGCGTGTGCTCTGGCCGCGCGCGGCGGGAATGCGGATGAGCGCGCTTCGGTTGGAGGCCGACCAGGCAAGATAGCAGGGGGCCTCATAGCCGGGTACGAGCCGCTTGTAGGAATTTACGAGCGGATTCGTTATTGCGCACATGCCCTTGACGTGAGCGAGAAGACCGGCGATGAAGTGATACGCCGTTTCGGAAAGCCTGCGCTCGCCGTTCTCGTCATAAAAAACATTTTTGCCGTCCTTGAAAAGCGACATGTTCGTATGCATGCCGCTGCCGTTTACGCCGAAAAGAGGCTTGGGCATGAACGTTGCGTGAAGACCGTTTTTCTGCGCGATGGTCTTGACGGCAAGCTTGAACGTCATTATATTGTCAGCCGCGTGCATGGCCTTTGCGTATTTGAAGTCTATCTCGTGCTGACCGGCGGCCACCTCGTGGTGAGAGGCCTCTATCTCAAAGCCCATCTGCTCGAGGGACATGCATATCTCGCGCCGCGTTCCCTCGCCCTGGTCGAGAGGGCCGAGGTCGAAGTATCCGGCGTCGTCGTTCGTTTTCGTGGTGGGCTTGCCGTCCTCGTCGGTCTGGAAAAGGAAAAATTCGCATTCGGGACCTACATTAAATGTATAGCCAAGGTCTGCGGCCTTTTTGAGAACTCTTTTGAGAACTCCACGCGGATCGCCGATGAATGGCGTCCCGTCAGGGTTGTAAACGTCGCAGATAAGGCGTGCCACGCGCCCGTGCTGAGGGCGCCACGGAAGCACGCAGAAGCTGTCAAGATCCGGGTAGAGATACTGGTCGGATTCGTGAATACGGACGAAGCCCTCAATGGAGCTGCCGTCGATCATTATCTGGTTGTTTACGGCCTTTTCTATCTGCGAGGCTGTTATGGCAACGTTTTTGAGCTGGCCGAAAATGTCCGTGAACTGCATCCGGATAAATTCGATATCCATGTCTGCTACCAGCCTGATTATTTCCTCTTTGGTGTATTTGCTCATGCTTGCGGCCTCCCGTTCCAAATGTCAGATATGATAAATATTGCGTTTTACCAATTTAAATTACGCCTTCTGGTAGTAATTTGCTGTGATTATAAACCGAATGAGTTCGCGTGTCAACAGGAAAATGCGGGATTGAGCGATAATTATTGCAAATATCAAAAAATAAAACGATTTAACGGATGAAAACTATCATTAATTGCATCTTGACAGAAACAAAACTGCAAAACATGAAATGAAATGAAAATATCATTGACATGCTGGCGTTGAGGCGGTATCATTAGAGATTAGAGTGCGAATTAGAAAGATTGGATTTTGTAGTAAATCGGCACGAATCAGAAGCTTTTTCTTGATAAAGCGCGGCAGAGATGATAAATTATATATAATAGTCTGCCGGAAGGGTGTTCGGCACCTCCTTTCGGGAGAACGGAGCTTCGCTCTGCGCTGAAAGAAAGAATGTTTTTGAAAAATAAAGCTGAAGAGGGGCAAAGAAAATGGCTGTAAAATTTATTTTTGTAACCGGAGGCGTTGTATCTGGTCTTGGCAAGGGCATCTGCGCCGCATCGCTGGGCAGACTGCTCAAGCAGCGCGGACTGCGCGTGACCATCCAGAAGTTCGATCCATATTATAATGTAGACCCCGGAACGATGAGTCCGTACCAGCACGGCGAGGTCTTCGTTACCGACGACGGCGCGGAGACCGACCTTGACCTTGGTCATTACGAGCGCTTTGTTGACGAGAGCCTCACGGGGAACTCCAGCGTAAGCTCGGGAAGAGTCATATGGAACGTTCTCAACAGAGAAAGAAGCGGCGATTACCTTGGCGCCACGGTGCAGGTGATCCCTCATGTTACAAACGAGATCAAAAGCAGAATTTACAGCCTTGCTACAGATGACGTGGACGTTGTTATCACCGAGATCGGCGGAACTGTGGGCGATATAGAAAGCCAGCCCTTCCTCGAGGCGATAAGACAGGTCGCCAACGAGCAGCCGAGAGGAAACGTCCTTTTCATCCACGTTTCCCTCATCGTACAGATACCTGGCTCGGACGAGCTCAAGAGCAAGCCGACGCAGCACTCTGTCAAGGAGCTGCTGAGCATCGGCATCCGCCCGGATGTTCTTGTTTGCAGAAGCGACGCGAAGATTACGGAGGACATCCGCCGCAAGATCAGCCTTTTCTGCAATGTTGAGCCCGACTGCGTTATCCAGAATACTACCGCAAGCTCTCTTTACGCCGTGCCGCTCATGCTGGCGAAGGAGGGGCTTGACCGCGTTGTCTGCCGCAAGCTCGGCCTTGAAACGAAGGAGCCGGAGCTTGACGAGTGGCGCGCGATGGTCGAGCGCGCGCAGAATGCGCATACGCCCGTAAAAATAGCCCTCGTCGGAAAATACGTCCAGTTGCACGACGCATATCTGAGCGTCGTGGAGGCGCTGAGTCATGCCGGAACGGAGAACGATTCCGTAGTCACCATAAAGTGGATAGATTCCGAGCAGATAACGGACCAGAACGCCGCCGAAAATCTTTCGGATTGCGACGGTATCCTCGTCCCGGGCGGCTTTGGAGACAGAGGCATTGAGGGCATGATAAGCGCCGTGAAATATGCAAGAGAGAACAAGGTGCCCTATTTCGGCATCTGCCTCGGCATGCAGATGGCTGTCATAGAATATGCCCGCCACGTTGCGGGACTTGCCTCCGCGCATTCTACGGAATTCATATATAACTGCTCCGAGCCGGTCATTGACCTCATGCCGGATCAGATCGGCGTAACGGCCAAGGGCGGCACGATGCGCCTTGGCAAATATCCCTGCGTCCTTTCCGAGGGCTTTGCAAGGGATGCCTACGGCGTGAGCGAAATATCCGAAAGACACAGACATCGCTATGAATTCAATAACGATTACCGCCAGACGCTTACGGAGAGCGGACTCAGGCTTGCGGGACTTTCGCCGGACGGCAGTCTTGTAGAGGTCGTTGAGGTCCCGGATCATCCCTGGTTTGTCGGCGTGCAGTTCCATCC
>CAKTED010000185.1 GCA_934546725.1 uncultured Oscillospiraceae bacterium
ACAAGCTTCTTCTGCGCGTCGGTCAGCTTGTCATACGCCGCGCGGGCAGCGTCGATCTTCGCCTTACTGTCCTTCGTCACGGCTCCGATGGCGTCGATGAGCTTGTCAACTGCCTCCGCCGCCTTCTCGTCCTTATCCTCAGTCGTGGAGGAACCGCCGCCTGCGGAAACAACTACCGTGCAGCGGGACGGAACGACCGTCGCATCCTTATAGGAGGCCCCGGTTCCGCCGCCATAAGCGGTGCAGGTATAATCGCACCTGCCGCTGACCTCGATCGTATACGTTCCGGCGGAGGGGAACTTCAGGCTGAAGCTTCCGTTGCCGTCCGTTTTTGCCGCAAGACCGCTTACCACGCTGCCGTTTCTGTAAACGGTAACGGTCGCGCCGACGGGAGCCGCCGTAACGTTGACCGTTTCGCCGCTCTGCATGATATTAAGACCGTTTACGGTAAATTCCGTCTCCGTATCGATCTCGGCGCTGTACTCCTTCTCGTCAAACCAGGTGTAGAGATCGGACCAGTCCGTCATGTCGGCGTATGTCCATGCGGCGGCGCTGTCGCCGTTCTTCACCTCGGCGCCTGTTCCGATGACCCAGCCGTTGTTGAGGCAGTAGGAAATGTTGCCTCCGGCCTTGCCCCAGAACTTCGTCACCCAGTAGTCAATGTCCGTCTTCTGCTGAGCGAAGCCGGATTTGCCCGCCGCGTAATATTCGCCGTGGAACGCCTCAAAGGCTTCGCCCATGGTGAATTTGCCGTCCTTATTGCTGTCGTATACGGTAACGGGAACATTATAAAGCAGCGTGTTTCCGTTGCCGGTGACTATCTTGCCGCCCTCGCTGTAGGAAACGTATACGGTTATGGAGTCAGGCTCGGTCGTGCCGCCTCCACCGCCGCCGCTGCCGGAATCGCTGACGGTGATGCTCTGCGTTACCGCCTTGAGCTCGCTGCCAGCGTCGGCGCCCGTGTAGGTGATCGTAACGGACGTATCGCCAGCCTGAAGCTTGCGCGCGGGCGTTACCTCGTAGTCCTCCGTCGTGAATTCAATCACGTTTCCGTTGCGGTAGGTCTGCTTTGCGGTAACCACCATGCCCTCGGTGTTGAAATATTCGCCCGCATTATACGCGGTCTTCGCGGGAGGTGTCGTGATCTCGATGCTCGTGACCACGACCATGTAAATTTCGACCTCGGCGGACTTTTCGCCGTATTTTACCGTAACGCTCTTCGTGGCGGCGTCAAGCTTTTCGGGCTCGCAGGTGTATGCGCCCACGGCCCTCGTGCTTCCGTCGCTGTATTCGGCGGTAACTACCATGCCGCTCGCGTCAAAGCTGTCGCCGACGAGGTACTCCGTCTTGTCCGGCTGAGTCGTGATCTTTATGCCGCTCAGCGTGGCGGAGCCGACGGTCACGGTCACGTTGGCCGTTTTGCCGCCGTAGCTGATCGTTACCTCGTGGCTTCCCGCCGTCGTGAACGCGGCGGTGTCATATGTATAGGAGTCTATCTCGCTCTTCGTTATCCCTCCGTCGGCCTTTTTGAAGGTCGCGGTGACCACCATGCCGCTGGGATCAAATACGTCGCCGATATTGTAGCTCGTATTCGTCGGCTGCGCGCTTATCTCGATGCTCTCAAGGCTTCCGGTGGGGATGGATATGTCGGGCAGCTTTCCGAAGTAGCCCGCAACGTTTTTGGAAAGTCCCGAGCCGGGCTTGAGACTTGCGTCTCTGTGGCTTCCGAGCAGATAATGCGAGAAGCCCGCAACGTTTATCACGCCGTCCGTAAGCTCAAAGGTCTCGCCGGTGTAATCGGCCGGAACGGTCAGCACCTCGCCCACCGTAACAATGGAGTTGTCATATCCGGAGCTGTCCGAGCTCTCCTTTATGAAGTTGGAAACGGCGTGCTTTGCGGCGCTCGACGGGAAGAAATAATATCCGTAGGATCCGCGCGCGTTGCCTGCCATCTGATCCGTACCGCTCACGCTTCTGTAAATAAGCGCGGCGTCGGTATTATAGATCGAATGTCTCGTAACGGGGTTATATACGTTGTCAAAAACAACCGTTACCTTATCTCCGGGCGATACGGTCGCCTGCCCGAGCGGCATGCCATTAACGGTCACGTTAACGTGCTTTGCCGTGATCACCTGGTACTCGGCCCTGCCGTTCTTCTCGAGCTTTACGATGTTGCGGCCCTCGACCAGCGGCACGGTGCAGCTGCCATCCTCCGCGGTGTCAACGGCCCTGAAGCCCGTAAAGCTCATCGTGTCGCCCACGGTCGGGTTCGCAACGTATACCTTAACGCCCTCCGTGGCGGGAGTGAAGGTATATTCTCCGCTCTCGCCGGTATAGTAGATAACGTCAAGCTCCGCGTCGAGCGCGGCTCCGGCCAGCTTGCTGCTGCCGTCGTTCAGCTTTTCGTTTATCGTCATTCCGGTGGTGATGCCGCTGTCGCCCGCGCCGACGCTTACTACGAATACGCCGGTGTTCTCGGGCCAGATGGCGCCGAAGAAGCCGTTCGGATCATAGCCGTCATACGTGAGCTTGCCGACCTTCGCCGCCTCGTGATAGTTGAGCATCATGGCGTCGTAGGTGACCATGACGATGGCCGTACCCTCACCGGTAGCCGTGATCTTTCCGCTGTCGTCAACGGTGATAACGCCGCTGCCGGGCTTGCCGTTCATGTCAAGCACGGTGTAATGGAAGTCCGGCTCGATAAGGTAATAGGTGCCCGCCAGGTTCCAGGTGGATGCACTGCCCCACCAGTTGCGCTTCGGATAAAGCTGATAGCTGTCATTCACGCCGTTAAGCTCCAGGTAGCCCTGAGCGTTGACGTTCATGTAGAGGTCCGCCATGTTGGCGCCGCTGTTGGACTTCGGGTCGCGGTCAATGCTGCTCTTCGTCCTTCCCTCGGGCTGGAGCATGTCCAGACCAATGACGAGGCGCGAAATATCGCCCTCCTCAACGGTTCCGACTACGGAAACGTAGCTCTCGCCGCCCACGCGGTAATGCATCGTCTTCGTGAACATCTCGTGGAAGATATAGTCCGTCGTTCCGTCGTTCAGTGCCTTCGTCTCGCCCGGCTCAATGCGCACAACGCCGGACGCCGTATCGTTGAATATCGCAACGTCGGCGTCGGACGGGGCGTTGATGGTGAAAAGTCCCGTCGGCAGCGTAATGGCAACCTCAAGACCGCTTGCGGCAATGTCGATGCTCATGCTTTCGGTCTTCGCGCCAAGGCGGTGAGCCTCCGTATAGGCTCTTGTGGGGATGGCGGAAATGTCGTAGCTGAGCTTGCTGCCCGCCGCCTGAAGCAGAACGGGATAGCAGGTATAGCCCCCGGCGTTTACATACGCCGGGCCGGTCGTGTACTGGCCCACGGTGTTTTTGACCCTTATCGCGGCATCGTCCGCACCGGTCTTTTTGCCGTCGTACTCGTTCGTTATGTGGATATCCGCTCTGCGCAGATAAATGCTGACCTCGCGGCGGCTCAGGTTGTCGGAGCCGTTTATGCCGGTCGGGATCTCGAACGCTCCGCCTCCAAGAGACGCGCCGCTCTTATCCACCGCGCGGAAGGAATATTTGCCCGCGACGAGCTTCAGCGTGTATATGTCATAGTATCCGCTGCTCTCCGCGTCCTTCGCGGCTTCGATCCTGCTTTCGGCATCGAAGGTATCAAAGCCGTCCGCATCCATGCCGGTGGCGGAGTAGACGCTCAGTCCGTCCTCGCCGAGAACATTTTTCGGAACCATGAGCTTCACGGTGTACGGGTCGTTTTTGACCGTAACGGCGCACTCCGCGCTTTTGCTGTTGCCGTGACCGTCGGTGGCCGTCGCGGTAATGACCGCGCTTCCAGCCTTGAGCGCCGTGATAACGCCGTCCGCGCTCACGGAGGCAACCGTATCGTCGGAGCTTGCGTATACCGTCGTGGCGACGACGGAGGCGGGCTCGAGCGCCGCCTTAAGCGTCAGCT
>CAKTED010000186.1 GCA_934546725.1 uncultured Oscillospiraceae bacterium
GAAAGAATCCGCCCGTGCGGATAACGGAGCCCGTCGAGCTGCTGTTTGAGCGCGCTCTGAACCAGAACTTCGTTCCCGTCATTGACGATATGGATTCGTTCATAGGCATTATCACAAGAAAGGACATTCTTGAATACCTTTTCAAAAAAAGTGCAAATACCTGAGAAAAGTACCAGAAAAATGCGGGCTTTCTTGTCAGAACTATAAAAAAATCAGACTTTTTGAAAAAAAGAGTTACATTATTCCGAAAAAAGTGGTAGAATAAATTTACAGAGTGCGGTTCGGATGGCTATGCGCCTGTCCGGGCCGCCTGCTTTATTTTTGCGCATGGCGCAGAGCGGGAGGTGAGAACATGTATGAACCGGGCGACCTTATCATCTATGGCAGCATGGGTGTTTGCCGCGTGGAGGAGATAGAGACGAAAAAGCTGCCGAAGGGCGGCGGAGAGCAGACCTTTTATGTTCTCATGCCCGTCTACGGAAGCTGCCGCGTCTCCACGCCGGTGGATAACGGGAAGGTTTTCATGCGCCCCGTTATTGACCGCGAGGAGGCCGAGAGGATAATAGACAGCATCCCCGGCATTCACGCCGAGGCATATAATAACCGCGTGCTGCGGCAGCTGTCGGAGCATTATGAAAGCATCCTCAAGCAGTATGACTGCGCCGAGCTCGTGGAGCTTACGATGTCCATACACGCCAAGAAGCAGCAGGCCGAGGAACAGAAGCGTAAATTCGGCGCGCTCGACGAGCGGTATATGAAGCGCGCGGAGGATATGCTCTTCGGCGAGCTTGCCGTTGCGCTCAATATCGAAAAATCCGCCGTTCCGGGCTATATCGCCGAAAGACTGAAAGGACTTTCGGCGGACGGGTGAAAAGCTCGGACATAAAACCGGTCAGAAACAGAATGGCCTCAGCGATTTTGATAAATCGCTGAGGCCATTTTACGCCTGCAATGCGGGAAGAACCTTTACGGGCTCAGTCGTTTTCCTCGCGCATAAGCTTTGCGCGAAAGCTTATTTTGCGCGGTGTGGAAAGACTGTCGTATTTTATCAGGAACGCGCACTTTGCGCTGTCGATGTCAAGGATCGTGCCGGGACCCATAACGGCGTGGCGTATCCTGTCGCCGACGGCGAAGGAGGAGTATTCCTCACCGCTTATCATGGAGCTTTCACTGGCGCGGATGATGGCGGCGGCGTCGCTGACAAGACCTGCGTCGAGCTCCGAGGTATATTGCAGCAGCTCCCGGTCAATATTGAAAATGAAGCGCGAGGGGTAGCGATAGGAGCCGTCAAGATTGCGCCCCTCGGCGTCGGAGAGGTACAGCCCGTCCTTCGCGCGGGTGAGGGCCACAAAGGCCAGCCTGCGTTCCTCCTCCATGCCCTCGGGCGTGGAGGTTTTCTTTGACGGAAAAATGGTTTCGTTCAGGCCGCAGACGAAAACGTGGGGAAATTCGAGACCCTTTGCCGTGTGAACGCTCATGAGCCGAACGGCGTTTCGGCTGTCCGCCGCATCCTGCCCCGTGAGCAGGGCGACGCGCGAAAGGTAATCCTCGGGCGAGCATTCCTCGCCGCAGCCAAGCTCATAGTCGAGCACGGACTGCTTGAGCTCGGCGAGGTTATCGAGCCGGGTCTGGCTGCCCTCGAGCCGCAGCATGGCCTCATAGCCGCTTTCGTCAAGGATCAGCGACAGCAGCTCGCTGAGCGGCAGCGAGCGCGCCCGCTCATAAAAGCCGTCGATAAGGTCGATGAACTGCCGGGCCTTCGTGCTTTTGAAAAGCTCCTCTTCACAGCAGAGCTTCAGAGCCTCATAGAGCGTTATGCCGTGCCCGGCGGCATAGTCGCGCAGAAAGCGCATGCGCCGCGTGCCGAGACTGCGCCTTGGAACGTTGGCTATGCGCAGAAAGGCGAGATCGTCCCTGTATACCGCCATGCGCAGGTAGGCCAGCGCGTCGCGGATCTCTGCGCGGTCAAAAAAGCCGATGCCGCTGTATATCGTATACGGCAGCTCCTCGTCGAGAAAAACGTCCTCAAGCGTGCGCGAAAGATAGTGCGCGCGATAGAGCACGGCGCAGTGCGAATACGGCACGCCGGAATCCGCCAGCTCCCTTATACGTGCCGCTATCCAGCGGGACTCGGCCTCGCTCGTCTTCGCGTGGTGATAAACGGGCAGCGCGCCGTCGTCCCGCGCGGAGACGAGGTCCTTTTTTATGCGCCTGACGTTTGCGGAAATGAGCGAATTGGCCGCGGCGATTATCTGCGGAGTGGAGCGGTAGTTTGTGTTCATCATGATGGTCCGGACGTTCGGGAAGTCCTTCTCAAAGTCCAGAATATAGCGAACGCTCGCGCCGCGCCAGGTATAGATCGTCTGGTCCGGGTCGCCGACGATGAAAAGGTTGCCGTGGCCGGGGCAGAGCGCGCGCATCAGGCGGTACTGGAGCTCATCTATGTCCTGATATTCGTCCACCATGATGTATTCAAGCCGCTCCTGCCATTTTGCGCGGACCTCAGCGGAGACGCTGAAAATATGCAGGACGAAGTTTATCAGATCGTTATAATCCAGCGCGAAGCACTTTTTCTCCTGGTAGACGTAGCCCCAGAAGATGATGTTGCGCGGAGTCTCGGCGGCAAGATACTTCTGCCGCAGCTCGTCGAGCGAAAGCGACAGCATCGGCTCATAATAGAGCGGGTCGGAAAAGGTCTTGCGCATTTCTATCATGTCGCGCGCGGCGGAAAACGTCATGTGCCGCATGCTCAGGCCGCGCTCCTCATATATTACGGCGAGCAGCTGGTCAATGTCGGCATTATCAAGCACTATGAAGCTTTTCGGGTACTGCACGGCGTTTATGTCCTCCTGAAGAACGGAAACGCAGAAGCTGTGAAACGTGCTTATGTAGCCGGTGTCGCTGTCACCGGTAAGCGCGCGGATGCGCTTTTTCATCTCATTTGCGGACTTGTTTGAAAAGGTTACGCAGAGAATGTTTGATGGGAGAATGCCTATTTCGTTTACCAGGTAGGCAAAGCGGTGAGCGAGCGCGCGCGTTTTGCCGGAGCCGGCGCCGGCGATAACGCGAATGTATCCCTCGGTTGACGTAACAGCCTCGAGCTGCCAGGGGTCAAGACCGTCAAGTATGTCCATGTGCTATCTCCTCCCGTTTGGATGTAAAGCATTTTTCGGAGGCGCAGAAGGTGAATTGTCCCGCAGGAGCAGAAGAAGCCGCTCCGGTGAGAGTCCCCGGAAAAATGTGATTTGGCTTTATTCCGTCATCGGCGGATAACGGAGCGCTGTGATACCACTGTGCCGCAGCATTGCAGAGCTTTTGCCAATATGTATTATAAACTGTTTGCAGCATAATTTAAAGCCGGAAAAAACAGAAATTCGGCATTTTGTTCGGTTGATGAACGCATGGCGTTGTGATATGATTAAAATAGATAAGGAGAGATGCAGCTTGACGAGACTTGAAAAGCAGATGGCCTTCTGCGAGGAAATAGATAAAATAAAGCATATCGGACGGCAGACGTGGCTTGCCGACGGCAGCCGCAAGGAGAACGATGCGGAGCATTCGTGGCATACTGCGCTCATGGCCGCCCTGCTCTGCGAATATGCGAATGACGGAATAGACGTGCTGCGTACCGTGACGATGCTGCTTATTCATGATATAGTTGAGATAGATGCGGGCGATACCTACGCTTATGACGAGGAGCGGCTCAAAACACAGCGCTCGCGTGAGCTTGCGGCGGCAGAGAGGATATTCAATATCCTGCCGGAGGATCAGGCGGCGAAGCTGCGCGGCCTGTGGGACGAGTTTGAAGCCAACGAGACGGCGGAGGCGCATTTTGCCCACGCGATGGATAACCTCCAGCCGACGATGCTCAATAACGCCTCGAACGGCAGGGGCTGGAC
>CAKTED010000187.1 GCA_934546725.1 uncultured Oscillospiraceae bacterium
CATATATGTTAACGAGAAAATCCGCCTCGACGAGAATGCGGTAATCAATTCCGTCGATATCGGTATATGTATGATGATGTCCGACAAGATACGATACGCGGCGAACCAGCTCGTCGGAACAGCCCATGCGGCACAGCATCGTCTCCGCCGCGCCGGGGCCAAGCTCCTCCTGATGCTTTCCGATGCTGTCGCCGTACAGCTCCTCAGAAAGCTTTATGCCGATATCGTGGACTATTGCCGCCGTTTCGATTATCTCCATCATCTCCGCGTCAAGCTGCTCGCCGAGACCGATCACCCGCGCAAGGCTGTGTACCTTTATAAAATGCTGTATTCTCTGTGGATCGCCCGCGTAATACTCCGTCATGCTCATTATGAGCTTTTCACTTTTCATGATCCTTCTGCCTCCGTTTTATATTAAGATGTATTGATAGTATCGCATTTTTCAAAGCCGCGCAATATTTTTCATTGTATTGCCGTACCCTGCAATGCACTCCACCCTTTGCACGTCATTCAGAGGGAGCGTTAGCGACCGAAGAATCCCCCAAATGGTTCCTCCATGGTAACGAGCACCGTCTCTCAAGCTCTGCTGTCATTCTCGCGCTTCGCGAGGATGACGGAGGAGGCGGCATTTCTCCCGCGTCCACCATTGGGCTGTCATTCCACGCATGTATCCACCGGGTATTGAAATTTGCTTTCGGGTATAGTAAAATAGCAGGCGAAAACAGGAGGAAAACAATATGAAATACCTCATAGCATCTGATATTCACGGAAGCGCCACATATTGCCGCAGGCTGCTTGAGCTTGCAGCCGCCGAGGGCGCGGAAAACCTCATCCTTCTCGGCGATATTCTCTATCACGGACCGCGCAACGATCTGCCCGAGGGCTACGCCCCAAAGGAGGTCATTGCCATGCTCAATCCGCTCGCGGACAGAATAACCTGCGTTCGCGGCAACTGCGATGCCGAGGTCGACCAGATGGTACTGAGCTTTGACGTAAGCACGGCACAGCGCGTTATCGAACCGCTCGGCAGACGCATTTTCATCACGCATGGCCACCACATAAGCATTTCCGCCCCGCCGAAGACCTCCGAGCTGGACGGCGCGAGGATCGTGCTTTACGGACACACTCATATCCCGCTCAACGCTGAGGAGGACGGCATACGCTACCTCAATCCCGGCTCCGTCTCCATCCCCAAGGGCGGAAGCGAGCATTCCTGCATGGTACTTGACGGCTCCGGCTTCCGCTGGCTTTCGCTCGAAGGCCGGTGCTTCAGCAGGCTGAGCCTTTAAGCACATATTATTCTGATATAATATTTTTTCAGGGAGGATTTTTTATGAGCTCATTTAAAAGCGCTATCACCAGAGAAGCAAAGAACATCAAAAAGAGTCTTATCCTCGCAGACGTCGCCATCATCGTCCTCGGCGTTCTCATGATCGTTTTTCCCGAGCGCTCAGGCGACTTCATTTGCCGCGCCATAGGCGTAATTCTCTGCGTAATGGGCGTTTTCCGCGTCGTCGCCTACTTTGCCTATGACCGCAGCGAGCTTTTCAGCTCCTTTGCGCTGGTCCAGGGTGCCGCATTTATCGGCTTCGGCGTGTATTTTCTCGCGCGTCCGCAGTTTCTGGCGGCATTTCTCACCGTCGCACTGGCGCTTGTGCTCATCATCGGCGGCGTAATGAAGCTCCAGTACACCATAGACCTTGCCCGCATGGGCTCCTCGCTCTGGTGGATAGAGCTTATCGGCGCGCTCATCATGGCCACTCTCGGCGTCGTGGCATTTCTCGATCCCTTTGAAGCCGCCTCCGGTCTCATGATATTCATCGGTGTTTCCTTCCTCGTGGACGGCATCTGGGACATGATATCCGTTCTCTGGCTTTCGAGAACCGTTAAAAGGCTCAAAAACGCCGTTGAAAACGAGGTGAACAATATCCGCACCGAGCGCAGCGCCGTGGACGTTGATTACACCGATGTGCAGTAAGTCCATCACGTAACCTTTGCCGCCTCTCATGAACGCTATCCGTCATGGGCGGCGGCTCTTTTTCTTATAATTTTTTCTCAAATATTGACACCTGTATGCACCTGTGGTAGCATGCACACATCAGATCGGAATTTTTCGGATTTATACGGAAAGGGGTACTGCCGTTTGAACGAAAGCAGCGATAAGAAAAAACAGACGCCCATGGAAAAAATAGCGGCGTTCATAGTCGATAAGCGCAAGGCCTTTTATCTTATCTACGCCGGTCTCGCCGTATTCTGCGTTATCGCCTGGGGCTGGGTAAACGTGAATAACGACATAACCACCTATCTGCCGGAGGAGACCGAAACGCGGCGCGGCCTGAGCATCATGAACGACGAGTTCACGACCTTTGCCTCGAGCCGCATAATGATAGACAATATAGCCTGGGACCGCGCCGATAAGATCGCGGAGCAGCTCGAGGTAATTCCCGGTGTAAAGTCCATAACCTTTGATGACAGCGAGGAGCATTATAAGGACGGCGCCGCGCTGCTTTCCGTCACGTTCGACGGCGAGGCCGAGGACCAGATATGTCTTGACGCTCTTGACGAGATAAGCGCCATAATCGACGACTACGACGTATACATAAGCGGCGACGTGGGCGCGTCCACCTCGGAGACGATAGCGAAGGAGATGCAGCTGGTCATGATCATCGCCGTCGTCATAATCCTGCTCGTGCTGCTCTTCACGTCGCACACCTATATGGAGATACCCGTACTGCTGATGACCTTCGGCATGGCGGCGGTGCTGAACATGGGCACGAACTTCATTTTCGGCACCATATCGTTCATATCAAACTCCATCGCCGTTGTGCTCCAGCTGGCGCTTGCGATAGATTACGCAATCATTCTCTGCCACCGCTACACCGAGGAGCGCGCGGTCTCCGAGCCGCGCGAGGCCGTTATAGCCGCGCTGAGCAAGGCCATTCCTGAAATATCCGGCAGCAGTCTCACAACGCTTTCCGGCCTTGCGGCAATGATGTTCATGCAGTTCCGCATCGGCTACGATATGGGCATCGTGCTCATGAAGGCGATAGTCTTCAGCCTTATCTGCGTATTCACGCTCATGCCCGGCCTGCTGCTCACGTTCAGCAGCCTCATAGACCGCAGCCATCACCGCAGCTTTGTGCCGAAGATCAGCGCATGGGGACGCTTTTCCGTAAAAACGCGCTTCATCGGCCCGCCGATATTCGCCGCGCTGCTCGTGGTGTGCTTCATTTTTTCAAACAGATGCCCCTATGTATACGGCTACTCCACTCTGACTACCGCCACGAAAAACGAAAGCCAGATAGCCGAGGAGAAGATAAACAGCGCCTTCGGCAGCCAGAACACGCTTGCGATGCTCGTGCCTATAGGCGACTATGAGCGCGAGGGCAGGCTGCTGCGGGAGCTTGAGTCGCTCGACGGGGTGGATTCCGCGATGGGCCTTGCCAACGTTGAGGCCATGGACGGCTACGTCCTCACGGATAAGCTCACTCCCCGGCAGTTTGCCGAGCTTACGGATCTTGATATAGAGGTCGCGCGGCTGCTCTACTCGGCCTATGCCGTAAATCAGGAGACCTACGGCAAGCTCGTCAGCGGAATAGACGGCTACGGCGTCCCGCTCATAGACATGTTCATGTTTGTCTACGACCAGTCGCAGGAGGGGTATATAAGCCTCGGCGGCGAGCTTGGCGACACGCTTGAGGATCTGCACTCTCAGCTTGTGGACGCGCTCGCCCAGCTGAAGGGTGAAAATTACAGCCGCCTTGTTCTCCAGCTTTCCCTGCCCGAGGAAAGTCAGGAAACGTTCGATTTTCTGACGGTCCTGCACGATACCGGCAAAAAATACTATGATGAGGGCGTCATCCTCGTCGGCAATTCCACAAG
>CAKTED010000188.1 GCA_934546725.1 uncultured Oscillospiraceae bacterium
GCATAACCATTTGGTGCGCTAGGTGATTTACCTATTTTATATCACAATATCCTATGTTTTGTCAACGGTTTTTTGCCTGCTTTTGCTGCGGCAGCCATAGAATATTCCGATTTCTGCCCTTCCGGCCGCCGGAACACGGCGCAGTGAAGTGCCATATTTCCGGGCCTTGAAGGCGTCCGGCCCCTTTTCGGGCCATGCCTCATACCATAAATTATTCACGCTTTCCCCCGCCGATGAATATGATACCTTGAAACCGCCGCAGAACGCGGCCATGAAACGGAGGCATTCAATGAAAACAATGGATCATCATGAAAATGACTGTGATTATAAAAGCGGCTCCCTCCCCTCCTGCGCGCCTCTCGCGCTGGCGTACATTCCGATGCAGGACGGCAGCACTCCGCAGTATAACGCCCCTGACGCGCTGGCGCGCGGCACTCTTTTCCCCGGCCTTGATCTGCCGCTCAAAAACGTTGTAAACGAGATCGGCGCGCCGAATACTCCGCTCGGCGAGCTTATGGCGCTTGGCTTCGTTGTTCACGAGCTCGGACTGTATCTTGATACCCACGCGGACGATTCCGATGCCTTTGACATGTTCAAACGCTACGCCGCGCTTTATAAAGAGGGCGAAGCGCGATATGTGAAGGAATACGGCCCGCTCACGCAGATGCAGACGGACGGCTCCGCGTACAGCTGGCTCGATTCCCCCTGGCCATGGGAATACGACAGGGGAGGTGCCAAATAAATGTTTGTTTATGAGAAAAAGCTTCAGTACCCCGTAAAGATCACGAACACAAACCCCCGCCTCGCCGCGTTGATAATAAGCCAGTACGGTGGGCCTGATGGCGAGCTCGGCGCCTCGCTGCGCTATCTCAGTCAGCGCTACGCCATGCCCTATCCGGAGCTGAAGGGCCTGCTTACGGACATTGGTACCGAGGAGCTGTCGCACCTTGAGATGATCGGCTCGATAGTACATCAGCTCACGCGCAGTCTTACGGATGAGCAGCTGAAAACCGCCGGGTTCGACGCATATTTCGTCGATCACACCGCCGGCGTTTACCCCACCGCCGCCTCGGGCTTCCCATGGAACGCCGCCTCCATGGCCGTCAAGGGCGACCTTATCGCCGATCTTACGGAGGACATGGCGGCGGAGCAGAAGGCCAGGGTCACATATGATAATATTCTGCGGCTGTCTGACGACCCGGATGTGAACAACGTTATCCGCTATCTGCGCGAGCGCGAAATAGTACATTTTCAGCGCTTCGGTGAAGGGCTGAGACTGGCATCCGAGAGGCTGAACCAGAAAAATGTTTATGTCATAAATCCGTCGTTTGACAAGTGATGTTGCAGTATTTTTGTTGATATGGGAGAATTTTATCGAATATTTTTGTGTGAATTTATAAATTTCGTTTGTTGACATCTTTCACGCGTACTGCTATCATTTGGCTCACAAACGCGATGACACAGAATAGTACGCAGGGACGTCCGCTCAGAGAAATGCCGGTTGGTGCGAGGCATTGCGAGACCAGCTGCCGAACTCGCTGTACAGCGGCTGCGCTGAACCTTCAGTAGGTGCAGACGGGTGCGCCCGTTAGTGCGCAGGGATATGATGTATCCCCACAGAGTGCGCCCCTGTTTTTTTCAGGGTCGAAGAAGAGTGGTACCGCGGACGGTTTTTCAGCCTTTCGTCTCTTCTGCCAGACGGCAGAGAGACGGAAGGCTTTTCTGTTTTTTCTGCCGAACATCAACAAAATCATTTGCAGGAGGAACAGAAAGTGAAAGAACGCAAAGTATCCAGAACCCCGTTTATCGCGGCCTTCTCCGTAGACGCGGTGCTCTTCTCCGCCCACGCGGGCGGCGGATTCGCCACAGGCAACCAGGCAAACACCTATTACGTCAGCATCGGCTGGCCCGGCATAATAGCCGCCGTTGCCGCAATGCTGCTGCTCACGCTCACCATGCGCGAGGCAATGATAATGTACAATTCGCGCGGTCTCACCAGCTACAAACAGCTTTTTCAGACGCTTTACCATCCGCTGGACAAAATCGAGTGGCTTTTTGAAATATTCTTCTACATCATGGTCCTCATGGCCGTAGCCGCCGCAATATCCGGCGCGGCCTCGGCGCTGAACAACGACTTCTCTCTCAACTATTATCTCGGTGTTGTCGTTGTAGGCATAGTCGTTCTGCTGCTCACGATCTTCGGCGCGGGGATCGTCCGCGCGGCCTCCACGCACATGGGTCTGGCAATACTCATCACCGCCATCAGCATTTACGCGATAGGCATTTTCAAGAGCGAAAACGGCATTTTCTCCGTCCTTTCCGCCGACTTTGAAACAACCGGCTTCGCAAACATCCCAAAAGCCATCCTTAATGCCTTTACCTACGCCGGTTTCCAGTGCGTTACGCTGCCCACGATGATCGCCTGCGGCACAACGATGAAAAACCGCCGCGGCTGCGCGAAGGCAATGTGGATATCCTTTGTGATGAACACCGTAGCGCTTGTGCTCTCGATATTCATGCTCATGTCCTGGCAGAGCGTTTACAGCTCCATTGAGGGCGGCAGCACCATCCCCACTCTCACGGTCTGCAAGGAGATAGGCA
This sequence comes from uncultured Oscillospiraceae bacterium, assembly GCA_934546725.1. Lineage (GTDB taxonomy): Bacteria > Bacillota > Clostridia > Oscillospirales > Oscillospiraceae > RGIG6375. The sequence continues at coordinate 2,602 of CAKTED010000188.1, forward strand.
TTCCGGCGCTCGTTGCGATCTATGGCGCCTGCCTGCTGCTCTGCCTCATTTCCACCGGCGTTACCACGATATTCGGCTTTGTGGCGCGCTTTGAAAAGCTCCCGATCTTCAAGGGCATAAAGTCGGCGCCCGCCCGCAGCGCCATCGTTTCCGCGTTCATCATCATTCTCTCCATGACCATTTCCATGGCCGGTCTTACGAACATCATAAAGTACGGCTACGGCTACTGCGGCTATCTCGGCATCGCCGTTGTCGTCGTCCCCTTCCTCACGGTGGGCGTTTACAAAAACCGCAAATATTGCAGGGATCACGCCTTTGCGAACGATACCGGCGCTGAACAGAATAAATAATTTTACTATTTAATATTACAATATCTACGAGGTGTAAATATCATGCAGAAATCACTTTTTCCCGGCTATACCGTTGGCGAGGACGCCTACGAGGATATAAAAAACGTTTGCCCGGCCTATGGCAAAAGGGCCGCGATAATCGGCGGAAGACATGCTCTTGCCGCCGCGGAGGATAAGATAAGGGCTGCCGCAAAGGATTCGGGTATGGAGATCATCGGCACCTTTTGGTACGGCGGCGAGGCGTCGCGTGAAAATATGGACGCTCTCCGCCCGCAGATAGAGGAAGCCGACATGATCTTCGCCGTCGGCGGCGGCAAGGCGATAGACACCTGCAAGGTGCTGGCGCACGAGACTGACCGCCCGTTCTTCACCTTCCCCACCATAGCTTCCACCTGCGCGGCCTGCACCAGTCTCGGCATAGTATATCACCCGGACGGAAGTCTTCGTGAATACTCCTTTTCAAAGATCCCTCCGAAGCACATCTTCATAGACACGCAGATCATAGCAGACGCGCCCGAGCGCTACCTCTGGGCCGGCATGGGCGACACGATGGCCAAGTACTATGAGTGCACCATCTCCTCGCGCAATGACGTTCCCGCTCATTCGGACGCAATGGGCATCGCCCTGAGCAGCATGTGCGCCGCGCCCATCGTCCGCTGGGGCGCGCAGGCAATGGAGGATTGCCGCGCCCACCGCGTAACGCCCGAGCTCACCGAGATCATAGAGGCGATAATCGTTTCCACCGGCTTTGTTTCCAACTTCGTTCAGGTGGACTACACCACCGGCATGGCTCACGCCATGTATAACGGCTTCACCATTCTCCCGTCCATGGAGGCAAACCACCATCTCCACGGCGAGGTGGTCTTCTACGGCATACTCGTCATGCTCACTGTGGACAAACAGTACGAG
>CAKTED010000189.1 GCA_934546725.1 uncultured Oscillospiraceae bacterium
GACCAGGGGATTCCACGGGGTGCTGACGCACCCCTCTGAATGACGGAGACTTTTGGTCCCCGCGTCCACTATACCACAACGCGTCCACAGCCGCCACCCAACCCCCGCAAAAACGTTCAGGCCGCCGCTTTCATGCGGCGGCCTGAACCTAAAAACCCAAAAACCGCTTACTCGAGCGCGGCGGCGCAGCGCTTGAGTTCGTCGATTATGCTGATATGCTGCGGACATACGCTTTCGCACTGGCCGCACTCGACGCAGTCGGACGCCGCGCCAAGCCCCTGAAACTTCGTGGCAAAGGCATAGGAGCCCTTGGCGGATTCGAGATTTCCATAGACAATGTTCATATTCATCGCGGAGAAAATGCCGCGGATATTAATGTTCTGCGGACATCCGGGGATGCAGTAGCCGCAGGAGGTGCAGGGAATGGACGGAATTGCGGCCAGCGCGTCCTGCGCTTTTTTTATACCGGCCAGCTCGCCCTCGTCAAGCGGCTTGAAGTCCGCCATATACGAGAGGTTATCCTCCATCTGCTCAATGTTGGACATGCCGCTGAGCACGGTGATAACGCCCTCGAGAGATGCGGCGAAGCGTATGGCCCAGGAGGAGACGGAGGCCTTCGCGTCCGCGGCGCTGAATATTTCCGCGACGGACGGAGGGGGCGAGGCGAGGATGCCGCCCTTGACCGGCTCCATGATGATGATGGGCTTGCCGTGGTGGCGCGCGGTCTCCCAGCACTTGCGGGACTCGACGGCGGGATTCTCCCAGTCGGCGTAATTTATCTGAAGCTGGACGAACTCCATGTCCGGGTGGGCCGTGAGTATCTTATCCAGCACGTCCGCCTTATCGTGGAAGGAGAAGCCGAGGTGCTTTATAAGCCCCTCCTCCTTCTTTTCGCGCAAAAAGTCCCAAATGCCGAATTTATCAAAGCTCTCGGTTCTCGAGTCGCCGAGATTATGCAGCAGGTAAAAGTCGAAATAGCCCGCGCCGGTGCGCTCAAGGGAGGTGTAAAACATCTGCTTTGCCTCGTCGGCATTCTTCGCGCCGGCCCAGGCGGGCAGCTTGGTCGCAAGGAAGAATTTATCGCGCGGGTAGCGCTCCACGAGCGCCTGGCGGATGGCGGCTTCAGACGCACCTTCATTATAGCCGTAGGCCGTGTCGAAATATGTAAAACCCCTGTCAAGGAACATATCCACCATCTTTTTCGTCTGCTCGATGTCTATGGTCTTTTTGTCCTCCAGCATGGGAAGACGCATGAGTCCGAAGCCGAGCTTCGGGATATCCTGGCCGAGATATGACATTATAAACATCTCCTTATTGTATTTCATAAAAGTGCAGGCGCTTCTGCCGGAAGGCTCGCCTGCTCTGAGCCTCTTCATGCGTCCGGCGTAAGCCTGCGCTCCAGCTGCTCCTATTATAAGCGCGGGAGAGCAGCGAAGCAACAGTAATTTCCTGCGCAGCAGCGGAAGGGCAGGCGTCAGCTGCCTGCGAGTCGCGGCGGCGCGAGAATGAATAACGAGGTTTATTTAATGTAAGCCGCTGTACTTCTGACGCCGATAACGCAGTGACGCCGGCGCACGTCTCTCTTCGGGGCTTTTGCCGACCGCTTACAGCCTTACGATCTTCCCTTCGTTCCTTGCCGGTGCGGCGGGCTCGGAGTCCGGCAGGCCGAGGACGATGCCGATGGTAAAGGTCTCCTCGTCGGTAATGCCGAACCTCTCACGCCAGGCGGCGGAGGCGTCGGCGGCCAGATATTCACGCAGGCAGCCGATAATAACGGAGCCGAGGCCGATCCCCTCCGCGGCTATCGCCATGTTCTCAACGGCGATGCCAGAATCGATCATCGTGAAGGGAAAGCTCTTCGGGCCGACGAGGATAACGAAGGTCGGGGCGCTGTAATAAAAGTTTTTGAACATGCGGCCCTCCTGCTGCTCGCAGAAGGCTTCAAAATCGGCGGCAAAGGCGGAGAGCACGGCGGCGTCCTGAATGACGATGGCGCGGAGCTCCTGCGCGTTGCGCGCGGTCGGCGCCCAGTCAAACGCCTTGAGGACAGCATTCAGCTGCTCCTCGCTGATCTGCTCGGGCTTATATTTTCTGTGGCTGCGGCGATCAAGTATTGCGTCTGTCACGTTTTTGATTTCCATAAAAAGGCTCCTTTCACAGCTTTGTATGCTTTGATTATACGCAATATATTTTAAAAAATCAAGGGCTGTTTCACGTGAAACGTTGTTCACCGAAAAACGACAAAATCATGTTTCACGTGAAACAAAAAATCCCGCGCAGACCTTGAATATCATCATATATAATGATATAATTCAAACACCCATAATATTTTGGGCGAAAAACAGAGAAAACGGAGGTCAAAATGGCGAAAACAATAGCGCTCTTCAATCAGAAGGGCGGCGTAGGAAAAACGACAACGTGCGTGAATCTTGCCTGCGGCCTTACAAATCTGGGCAAAAAGGTGCTCGTGGTGGATACGGACCCGCAGGGGCACAGCACCTCAAGCCTGGGCGTGGATAAAAACGCCGCGCCGAGCGTTTACGACGTGCTGCTCAACGACGTTCCGGCTGAAAAAGCCATTCATCACACGAATTATGCCGACGTGCTGCCGTCAAACAAGAGCCTTTTCGGCGCGGGCATACAGATGACGGAGCTTGAAAACCGCGAATATATATTAAAAAACGCGCTCGCCGCCGTGAAGGACAGGTACGATTTTGTTCTTATCGACTGCCCTGCCCTGCTTGAGCTGCTCACGCTCAATTCGCTTGCCGCCGCCGACCGGCTCATCATCCCCGTCCAGTGCGAATATCTCGCGCTCGAGGGGCTGAGCGGCCTGATGGGCACCGTTCGCATGATGCGCCGCAGCATCAACCCGGAGCTTGACATCGAGGGCGTTCTGCTCACGATGTACGACGGCCGCACGAACCTTTCACTCCAGGTGGCCAGCGAGGTCAAGCGCTTCATGAAGGACAAGGTTTTCAAAACCGTAATTCCGCGAAACGTGCGGCTTTCGGAGGCCCCGAGCCATTTCAAGCCTGTCATTGCCTACGACCGCGCGTCTAAGGGCTCTGTGGCGTATATGGAGTTGGCCGAGGAGCTGCTTCGGAGAAATAAAATGTAAGGAGAGAGAATTTTGGCAAAGGGATTGAACAAATCCGGCCTCGAGGCGCTTTTTGGCGACGAGGCGCTTATTGACGACGGCGTTGAGTGCTCGATGCTGCCCGTCGCAAAGCTGTCCCCTGCCGCCGGTCAGGCGCGAAGATACTTCGACGAGGAGTCTATCGACGAGCTGGCCGATTCGATCAGGGAGCACGGGATAATTCAGCCGCTCACGGTGCGCCGCCTGCAGGACGGCTGCTATGAGATAATCGCCGGTGAGCGCCGCTGGCGCGCGGCGCGCAGGCTGGATATGGACAAGGTACCGGCGCGCATAATCGAGGCCGACGACCGCGAGGCCATGGAGATGGGCCTTGTGGAAAACCTCCAGCGCGAGGACCTGAACCCGATTGAGGAGGCGCAGGGCTACCGCACTCTCGTGAACGTTTACGGCCTGACGCAGGAAAAGGCCGCCGAGCGCGTGGGAAAATCACGCCCTGCCGTAGCAAACTCAATGCGCCTGCTCAGCCTGCCGGAGGACGTCATCGTCCTCATAGAGAACGGCGAGCTTTCCGCCGGTCATGGCCGCGCGCTGCTGGCAATAGAGAATGGTGAGGACATTTCGCGCCTTGCGGATAAGGTAGTTCACGAGGGACTGACGGTGCGGCAGACCGAGGCGCTGGTGAAGAAGTTCCTGAGCGGGTTCGAGCCGGTCGAGGAGCTGCCGCCGGTGCGCGATGATGCCAGGCT
>CAKTED010000190.1 GCA_934546725.1 uncultured Oscillospiraceae bacterium
CCGTCACGGCGATTGCAAAGCCGGTCAGCAACAAGAACAGCATGGCGGGCGGCATCATCGGCAACAGCGGCAACTACGCCGTCATTGCCAACTGCGCCTCGTTCGGCGACGCCTACGCCGCATCCCCCTCCAGCACCAACTTTGGCGGCATGGCGGGCGGCCTCGTCGGAATGATGGCCGGAAAGCAGTATAACTGCTACGCCACCGGCAATATCACCGTCGGAAACGGCGGCTCTGCCCATACCTGGGTTGGCGTGCTGGACGGCGAGATCACTTCCTCCGGCATGACGAAGGACAGCTCCGGCAACTATACGGTCTACCCTGCCGAGGGCGCGTTCCGTCTTTACAATTACTATTCCTCCGACTCCGTTCTCAAAGTCGAGGTCTATGAAAACAGCGGCTCCAGCCTGAAGGAAACCAGAACGGTCTCCCCCGTCGTGGATCGCGGCTATTCGCCCACTCTCGGCTCCGTTGACAAGGCCATGGTCTCCGTCGCGATGAGCGCCGCCGACATGGGCAAGGCAGACTTTGCCGATACGCTCAGCGGCAATATAAACGAGATAAACTCCACTCTCGCCGCATACGGGATAAGCGGCATCGAGCTGCGCGAATGGCAGCTTGACGGTGGCCGCGTTGTTCCCACCGGCGACGTCTGGACCAGCGGCGAGATCGACGCTTCCATCTTCGCCTCCGGCGACGGCAGCGAGGAGAACCCCTATCTCATCAAAAACGACACTCAGCTGCGCGCCTTCGCCGCGTCGCTCACGGCAAAGATCGATTACAGCGGCAAATTCGTCGCCCTCGGCGATAACGTGACCCTCTCCTCCGCCGCGTGGAAGCCCGTCGGCGGCAGCGACTATCTCTTCAACGGCACCTTTGACGGCGCGGGCTTCAGCGTCTCGGGCATGAAGCTCGGAACGAAGGATGCTCCCCATGCGCTCGACAGGGATAACCTTTACATCGGCTTCTTCGGCGTTCTCGGCCCCAACGCGGTCGTTAAGAACCTCAGCCTCACCGACATCGCCGTCTACACGAGCTATTCCGCAACAGCCTACGTCGGCGGTATCGCGGGCGTTACGCAGGGCTCCACCGTTCAGAACAACTACACCGGCTCCGTTATCGACGGCTGCTCCGTCTCCGGCGAGCTTTCCCTCGTCAGCACGAAGGGCAACCAGTTTGTCGGCGGCATCGTCGGCATGCAGTACAAGGGCGCGATAATCAACAGCAGCAGCGCCGTAAATGCCACCTGCGTCGTGACCGCGGGCGACCTGGCCGAGGTCGGCGGTCTCGTCGGTCTCAACAACCGCGGCCTTATCGCAAACTGCTATTCCGACAGCACCGTTTACGGCAGCGGCAGCCGCGAGAACGGCGACGAGGGCATGGCCGTAGTCAGCAACCTCGTGGCCTGCAACGCCGGTTCGCTCACAAACTGCTACGCGGCGGGCAGCACCACCACGAAGGAGTATTCCACCTATGCTGGCATGGTCTCCGGCTGGGTCACCGGCATCGGCAAAAGCTACAGCTGCTGGTACTCGCTCGACGGCAAAATGCTCATCGGCGCTGAGACGGATTCTCCCCTCAACGTAAACCCCGTTGAATCCATCGGCACCAAGGTCCCCTCCGGCGTGAACGACGAGGGCGACGCATACACCGGCGGTCTTGTTGACAAAATGACCGGCGTTGCGGCGGACGGACTTTCCGCAGCCGTCGCGGGACTCAACGCCTCCTTCTCCGCCTTCCCGACGGATATCGCCGTTTACGGCCTTTCCTCCGACGCGCTGAAGCGCTGGGCGCTCGACGAGAGCACGAAGTTCATTACCCTCACGGACAGCAGCGCTTCCGTTACCTACGTTCAGCCCGATTGCGAGAAGGTCGTGAAGCCTGAGCTCGTCATGCGCGACGGCGTATGGTACGGCCGTGACGCAGATAAGACCGTTATCGTAAAAATAACCGTCGCCGACGGCGAGATAAGCGCAAGCGAGGTAATAATGGGCGCTTCCTCCGGAGCCGCCTATGACGCCGCGCTCGAAAAGGCCAGAACAAAAGCCATTTACGGCGACATCTCCACCTATGACGCCGCCGATCCCACGAAATTCGCGGGCGGCAGCGGTACGGCCGAGGATCCCTACCTCATCGCAAACGCGGCCCAGCTCCGCTACCTCTCCTCCTCCGTCAACGCGGACGTTGACTGGAACGGCAAATACTTCCGCCAGACGGCAAACATCTCCCTCAGCAGCGCCGACTGGCAGCCCATCGGCTGGGCGCTCAACGGCGAGGTTAACGGCAAGAAGACGCTCATCTGCTCCTATCCCTTCCGCGGCAATTATGACGGCGGCGGATACACGATAAGCGGTCTCACCATCGGCTCCGCGGCGGCTCCCGCCGACCAGATGACCAGCGGTCTCTTCGGCCTCGTCGCGGGCGAGTACACCACCAACGAGAAGCCCACCGGCTCCGAGCAGACCGTCTGGCTCAAAAACATCCGCCTCACCGGCATAAGCATAAACGTTTCCACCCGCTACGAGACCCTCACCGCCGGACTTGTCGGCAACGGCCAGTACGGAGTATTCATCGATAACTGCTCCGTTACCGGTACCATAAATGTCACCACCTCCGAAAGCTTCGCCCGCGCGGGCGTTTTGGCGGGCAACCTGCTGCGCGGCGCGGTCACGAACTCCTGGACGGACGTTGACATCACCGCCGAGACCGACGCAAGCAACGTTTACGCGGGTGGCCTTTACGCCATGGATAACCGCGTGACCACCGTAAACTGCTACTCCCTCGGAAACGTCACCGGCAACTCCACCAATAGCAACAAGGTCCACATCGGCGGCATCGCCGGTCAGGCAGGCGGCATCCACATAAACTGCTACGCTTCCGGCGACATCGTTTCCCTCAAGTCCACCACCGACGTAGGCATCATCAGCGGACGCTCCGGCGGCATCACCGTTGATTATAACTGCTACTACAACAGCGAGGCCATGCTGAAGCAGGGCGACAGCGTTATCTCCCCCGCAATAGCCACCGGCGTCATAACCACGAACGCCGTTGCCGAAAACGTTGTCGGCAAGACCGCCTCCGAGCTCTCCGGAGCCGATTTCGCGGCCCTGCTTAACAATAACCTGAAGGCCGAAAGCCTTGACGCCGCGTGGGCCGCCGTTGACGAGGCGCTCACCGCTCAGGCGGGCCGTGACTTCATCCAGCAGAACTATTACACCGGCAACGAGCTCTCCGCATGGTATGTCAAAAACGGTACCGTCGGCTTTGAGAAGGCCGACAGCAGCTCCGGCGGCGGTTCTTCGGGCGGCGGCTCCACCGGCGGCACGGGCAGCACCGATACCGGCTCCGGCGAAAGCGGCGATAAGGCCTTCTTTACGGACGTTGCCTCCGGCGCGTATTATTACGACGCCGTGAAGTGGGCGCTTGAAAAGAGCGTTACCGACGGCGTGAGCGACACGCTCTTTGGCTCCGAGCGCAGCTGCACCCGCGCGCAGATCGTGACCTTCCTCTATCGCGCGGCCGGTTCTCCCGAGCCGAAGAGCAGCGAAAATCCGTTCACGGACGTCGCGGCTGACGCGTATTATTACAACGCGGTCCTCTGGGCCGTTGAAAACGGCGTTACCGGCGGCGTGAGCGACACGCTCTTTGCTCCTGACGCCACCTGCACTCGCGCTCAGGCCGTGACCTTCCTCTTCCGCGCCGCGAAGGCCTCCGCCGACGTCGGCAGCAAATTTGCGGACGTCTCCGAGGATGCTTACTATGCGGCGGCGGTAAGCTGGGCTGTTGAAAACGGCGTTACCGACGGCGTAAGCGATACGC
>CAKTED010000191.1 GCA_934546725.1 uncultured Oscillospiraceae bacterium
TCTATGCGCAGGGCTTTGAAGAAGTCACCTTTGCAAACGCGCTCCATATAACGGATTTTAATATACTTAATGTAAATGTGCTTGAGGAGAGCAGCGACGGACACGCCTTTATAGTCAGTATTTATGTGCAGCTTTGGCCCTCGGGAGATATGGATTACTTCGATAGTATAATGCTGCTGCAGAATAACGGCTATACGGTTGATAACGAAGATGGCAAATACCATGTTATCAAGCGCGTCCTGTTTTTTGAACGCAGCGAGGACGGCTGGAGGGCAAGGGCAGACCAGATGTACTGGTATTTTGAGAAATATAGCGCAGAGTTCAACTATTTTGAAACGCATAACGAATGAATATGTTTTGACGGGCATATTTTGAGGCATATAAGCTCAGTGACCCTGTCCTGTATTGCACAGGATCGGGTCACTTTTGCGTTTTAAGCGCCGCGCGTAAGCCGAAGAGGCGCTGCCTCGCCGAAGCGGAAATATACATATTCCACGCCGCCGCGATGGTCGCTGTCAATTATCACAAATCCGTCCCGACCGAACTGTATGCTGGCTGCAAGGGTCGAAAACTCGAGGTTAGGCAGGTCAGCCTTTCCGCAGCTTTCAACGGCTCCGTTTTCCATGCTCCGGCGCATTATCTCGTACTCTTCGCCGCTTTCGCAGAATGCTCTGTCCCAGTAGTAGAGCCAACCGTCGTGAATCATATTTCCTGAGCCACGGCGCACAAATTCAAGCTCGCCGGTCTCGACATTGACCCTGTATCTGTTATCGCCCTGAATATACACATATCCGGGGCTGTAATCGAGCGCGCCGCCGCGTTCTGTACGCGCAATGTCGGAGCACTCGTCGGAGGCGGGGGAGCAGCGCCTCAATACGCTGCCGTCCCCGTCGTTTTCAAGGTAATACAGGTTTGTTCCGTCAGATGTCATGTGCTTTCCTGTGAGACTTGGAGAAATGTTTTGAGATATCTGCTCCACCTCGCCCTTGCCGAGCTTCATCAGCCCGTACACGGCCAAACCGTCCTGATTTCTGGTGGCGGTCACCGTATAGATGCCGCTTTCGTCCGCGAGGAGCTGGCTTACGGTATTCGCTTCCGGCATAGCGTAATTTTCGCTTTCCCCGCTGCTCAGATCAACGCCGGTCACGTCCTTTGGCTTTTCCTTCTGGACGTAATACAGCATATCGCCGTAAATGGCGTACACATAGTCCTTCGTATCGGGAAACGTGTATATCGGGGTATAGCTTTCTCCGCCTGAATACAGGCAAACCTCCAGGGGCAGTCTCTGCCAGAGCCCGTCCACGCAGACCCGGTTTACAGGCGCAATGAAATACATTTTTTCATCCTGCGATGGCTTTTCTGCCGAGCAGGAGCAGAGAAAAAATGAGGATAAACGTAAACAGAAGAGGAAAAAGCTTTTTCATTGAGGGCACCCTCCTTTGTCGAATTCTACCCTCATTATAACATTTTTGAATTATTTACGCAACTATTATTAATCACTCTCTGCTTTTCAGCGCCATATCGTACAGCTCGTTTTTGGAAAGTCCGTGGTCGGCGGCAACACGCTTTACGGCGTCCTTGAGCGACGCGCCGCCGTCCTGCATCTCGCGCACGAGCGCCAGCGCGTCGGAAAGGCTCATGACGCGCTCGGTTTCCCGCGCGCCGCGTATAACGAGGACGTATTCGCCGCGCGGAGCGTTTTCTTCGTAATATTCGCAGGCGGCCGAAAGCGTCGTGCGCACGGTTTCCTCGTGGAGCTTTGTTATTTCGCGGGAGATGGATATCTCGCGGTCGCCCCAGGCGCCCAGCATGTCGCGCAGCGTTCCGCGCAGCTTATGCGGCGCTTCGTAAAAGACCATGGTGCGTTTTTCACTTTTCAGCTCCTCAAGGTGCTCAAAGCGGCTCTTTTTCGCCACGGAGAGGAAGCCCTCAAAGGTGAAGCGGCCCGTGGGCAGGCCGGAAAGCGCCAGTGCGGAAACAACGGCGCTCGGTCCCGGCACGCATACTACGCGCACGCCCGCCTTTACGCAGAGGTCGACAAGGCCCTCGCCGGGGTCGCTTATCGCGGGCATGCCCGCGTCCGTTATGAGCGCGCAGCTCTCGCCGCCCATCAGCCGCTCGAGTATCTTCTGCCCGCTCTGCGCCTGATTGTGCTCATAATAGCTCACAAGCTGCTTTTTTATGCCGAGATGGTTTAAGATTTTTACCGATACGCGGGTATCCTCCGCCGCGATGAAGTCCACCCCGGCAAGCGTCTGCTCGCAGCGCGGCGATATGTCGCCAAGGTTACCGATCGGCGTTCCGACAAGATAGAGTGTTCCGGCCATCAGCGCCCGTCCCTTCTGTAAATTTTTCTTATCTCCTCGCTGTCCCCGCCGCGCCCGTCCGTCATGATAAGCGGCGGCTCCACGGAAAGCCCCGGCCTTGCGCCGCGTATGGCCTCCAGCAGCACGAGATTCGGCGCGCTGCCCGGGCGATGCTGCACGAGCCGCAGCCTCTTTGGCTCCAGCCCTGCCTCCGTCAGGCGGCAGCAGAGCTCGCTCAGGCGCTCCGGACGGTGAACGAGCGCGAAGCTGCCGCCCCAGCGCACGGCATATGCCGCGGCCCGGCAGAGCTCCTCAAGACTGCATCCGCCCTCCTCGCGCGCGGCGCTCATGCTCTCGGAGCTGTAACCGCTGCCTACGGGGAAGTACGGCGGGTTTGATACGGCAAGATCGTATTCTCCTGCCCTCAGGAGCGCGCGGTGCTCCCGAATATCGCCGTTTATGACGTTTATCCTCGCATCAAAGCCGTTCAGCGCGGCGTTATCCATGCTCTGGCGCGCGGCGGCGGGATCAAGCTCCACGCCGTCTACAGTCAGCCCCGGCTTATATGCCGCGAGCAGGATGCTTATCACGCCGCCGCCGCAGCCGAGGTCGCATACGCGCCGCACACGGCCAAGCCGCGCAAAGGCCGCAAGCAGCACTGAGTCAGACCCGAGACTGAAAACGCCGGGCCGCTGTATATATTTCGGTCCTCCCGGCCAGAGCTCGTCAATTCGTTCCATGGCAAAACCTCGCAAAAAATAAGGGCTCGGAAACAAGACGCTCCCGAACCCTTATCTCTTTAAGCAGTGATCACTCAGCCTTGATAGCGTTAGCGGGGCAGTTGGCCTCGCAGGTGCCGCAGTCAACGCAGGTATCAGCGTCGATAACGTACTTGCCGTCCTTCTCGCTGATAGCGTCGACAGGACATCCGTCAGCGCAGGAGCCGCAGCCTTTGCACTCGTCGGTAATTTTGTATGCCATGGGTAACACCTCCATATATGTACTGCGATAATTCTACCATGTTTTTTTCAAAATGCAATCGTTAAAATGCAAAATTTATCGGGAAAATTTACTTTCTGCTGTTTACACGCTCCAGAAGCTGCTCATAATCCCTGCATGAACAATGCGATTGGAGTGATGAAAAACGAAGGCCTGCAACAGTTTTACCTTCAGAGCGCAGCAGGCGCTGCTTCTGGCCTTTGCCTCCGCCTCGGAGCTTGGGCACAGCTATATCGGAACGGAGCACCTGCTTCTCGGCCTTGAGCGGGAGGGCGAGGGCGCGGCGGCATACGTTTTGCGCGAAAACGGGATAGGCGCGGAGAGCGTTTTTGCCTGCGTCAGCGCAAGCGTGGGGCGCGGCAGTCCCGGCGCTTCGCCGATATTCGGCCTTACCCGGCGCTCAAAGCGCAGCATTGAGC
>CAKTED010000192.1 GCA_934546725.1 uncultured Oscillospiraceae bacterium
GACTTGAGGGCCATTTTAAAGCTTTGTTTCAGGTTCAAAGTACGCCTGCCTCCTCTCTCGGGCAGTCCATGATGATCTTTCCATCGGATATGCGGATAATGCGCTCTGCCGTGGAGGCGATCTTGCCGTCATGCGTTATGAGGATGACGGTCGTCCCCTCGCTGTGCAGGCCGTGCAGTATCTCAAGCACATGCGCGCCTGTTCTGGAGTCGAGCGCGCCGGTCGGCTCGTCGGCCATGATGATGGGCGCCTTTGTCGCAATGGCGCGGGCGATGGCCACGCGCTGCTGCTGGCCGCCGGACATCTCGCTCGGCCTGTGAAAGGCTCTGTCGTCCATGCCGACGCGGGCGAGGGCATCCATGGCCATCTGGCGGCGCTTCGTTATGGGCGCGCCCTGGTATATAAGCGGCAGCTCAACGTTTTCCACGGCCAGAAGCTCGGGGATGAGGTTGTAGCCCTGGAAGACGAAGCCGACCTCCTTATTGCGTATCTTCGCAAGCTCGCGGTTTGAAAGCTCAGCAACGTCCTCTCCGTCGAGATGATACGTTCCGTAGGTGGGCGTATCAAGGCAGCCGAGGATGTTCATGAGCGTGGATTTGCCGGAGCCGGAGGCGCCGATGACCGCCACAAATTCGCCCCTGTCCATGGAGACGGAAACGTTATTGAGCGCGCGAACCTCGTTTTCCATGCCCTCGTTATATATTTTATATACGTTGGTAAGTTCGATGAGCTTCACAGGCCTCACCACCCCATCATCGAATAGGAATTACCGCTGGTCGTTATATACTGGACGAACACCTCTGTTCCCTCCTCAACGCCCGTTATCTCGGCGTTGGAGCTGTCGGAAAGGCCGACCGTTACGGGCACGGGGTAGTAGCCCTCGGGAACCTCGATGCCGAGCGTGGCGGGGTCGAGCGCGCCGTCCGGCGCGGAATCCGCCTTGACGAAAACCACCGTGCCGCTCTCGGTATACTTTACGGCCTGAACGGGAACGAGCAGGCAGTTATCGGACTGCGAGGCAAGCAGGCTGTAATCGACATACATGCCGGACATGAGCGTATTATCCGGGTTATCAACCGTTATGACCGCCGGGAAGTAGGAAACGCCGTTTTCATATTTGCCCTCCATGCTCACGGAGGTAACTGTACCGACGTAGCTCTGCTGGCCGTCTCTTCCATACTGGGTAATGTCAACGGTCATGCCGGTCTTTACGTTGGAGATATTCATCTCGTCCACCTGCGCCTCAACGGTCATGGTGCTCGTGTCGGCTATGGAGACCGCCGTGGAGCCGGAGCTTACCTCCTCGCCGGGAACGAGCGAGCAGGCGAGAACGGTTCCGCTCATGGGAGCTACGGCGTTAAAGTCCTTCAGGTGATCAATGGCCTTGTCGAGCGCGCTCTGCGCGTCCTTCATGCTGTTTTTGAGCGCGGTGATCTGATCGTCGTTATCCTCTGCGCTGATCTTCATGAGCAGAGCGCCGGAGGAAACGCGCTGATAGTTCTTGAGATTTACCGTCTCGATATCTCCGCCGGTTTTGGCGATGATATCCGTCTTGCGGCTGTATTCGAACTTTGCGGAATCGTAGGGATAGAGCGCCGTGCCGTCGGCCGCGGTGAGCTGGGCGGAGGCCGCCGTGCCCTCGGTAAGCGTGCCGGGGTTCGTTACGGAGATCGTTACCTCGAAGAAGCGGCCGCCCTCGGGGGAGATATAGTCCACATAGCTTACATCCGTTACCTTGCCGGAAAGCTGGGACATCGTGGAGGGTACCGTGACCTCAGCCGTCTGGCCGGTCTTTATATCGCTCTGATAGGCATAGCTGAAATAGAGCCTGAGCAGCATGGTGGAATCGTCCACCAGGGTGGCTATCTTCGTGCCGGAGCCGATGCCCTCGCCCTTCTGGCAGGCGAGCACCTCAAGGAGCTTTCCGGCATAGGGCGCGGAGATCGTGAGGTTTTCGTAGCTTTTATAGATGCTGTCTATCTGCTTCTGATATTCCTCAACGTTCTTGCGCGCGGCTTCAACGGCCTGCTGAGCCTCGGTGGAATCGATTATGTAGAGCTGGTCGCCCTTATTGACCCATTCTCCCTCGGAGACAAATACCTCCTGCACAACGCCGGAGGATGTGAGCGTAATGGTGGCGGCGTCCCTCGGCTTCGTTACGCCGGAGCCGGTGACCATGCTCTGGATGGAGCCCATATAGACCGTGCCGTCCATTATCTCCCTGTCGGCCGCGTCCTTCTTCCCGAAAAGCTTAAAAAGACCAAAGGCGATACCGCCGATTATGGCCAAAACTATAATGATCGCTATGATGCGCTTGACTATCTTTTTCTTTCTGCGCTTTTTCTTTTTCGGCGCGGGAATATCCTGCGCTGCCGGCTGAACGACGGTTTCCTTCGTATCCATTTTCTCAATTCTCCTTTTATTTCGATTTTTCGATTTTTACTGTATTTTATAATATTCTTCGATCATTCGCATGAGAAACTCGTTCATGAGCGCCCTGTCCGGGAACTCAAGCTCCGTGTAGCCCTCCACCGGATGCATGGAAATCACCTTGTCCCTGTCGCTGACCCATAGATAAAGCTTATTCGGCCGGACCTGCCGCATGCCTGACCCCTCCCTCAAATGTTATCTTTTTGATGCGCATTGTTACGGTTTGTTACAACTGTATTTACTGTACTGATACAGTATCACAATGCTCATTGTTTGTCAACTGCTTTCGCAAACTTTTGCGAGAGAGGTGAAAAGGTACGTCGCCACTGCCATGGAGGAACCAACCGGGGGATTCTTCGGTCGCTTACGCTCCCTCTGAATGACGTGCAAAACCGTGGACGCGGGAAGCTCACCATTTCCGTCATTCAGAGGCCGCAGGCCGTGGAATCCCCTGGTCAGGGGCAGCGCAGTACGATGTCGTTATCCCTCATCCTCCAGCCGGAAGCCGGAGATCATGTCAAGCAGCTGCGCGCCGTAGCCCTTAACGGCCTCGGGGTAGATCCCCGCCTCAATGAGCAGGCAGCCGCCGTCGCGCTCGAGAATATAAAACTCAAACGCCGGGTCCTCCGCGCCGTCGCCCGCAAAGTATGACACCATGCGGACGGAGTAATCCTCCGCGCCGATGGTCATATCGCCGCTGATGCAGTCGTCGCGCCCGCTTTGGAGCACGAGCCCGTTTTCCAGCTCCTCCGCGCTCATATCGTCGCGGAAGCTGATGGAAAGATAGACGTTCGGGCGGGTGGAGTCGTTATAAACCGACGAAAAGGTGTCGGAGCTGCCGTCCGCAGAAAGCGTGAAGCGCTTCGGATCATAGCTTATGGAGTAGCCCAGCGGGCTTTCATAAAGCGTCATTACCGGCTCTGCGGCTTCGTCCGGATCGGGAACGGCCTCGGAATGCACGGAGGCGTAGAGCAGGTTGCCGTAAAGGCAGAGCGTGTCGGCATCCGCGCCCGAGGGCATGAAAACGCAGCAGTCAAGCCCCGCGACGCGATCCTGCCAGAAGACGTAGCCCTCGCCGCCGGCGTTGAATTTAAGCAGCGCGTCCTGCCGGCTGATAGTCGGCGAGGCCTCGGTCTCCCACGGGCCGAAATAGCCGGAAAGCTGCGCGCCGGAGGCGGCGTCATAGCTGTCGGCGCGGCGGATGCGAAAATTTATCTCCTTCCCGTCCACCGTGAAGCTCATGCCGCCCGTCGTCTGCCCGGTGACGATATCGTCCTGAAGCAGCCAGGAG
>CAKTED010000193.1 GCA_934546725.1 uncultured Oscillospiraceae bacterium
CAATTGCCTGATACTTTGTGTCTCCGCCGCCCGCAATGATACCGCCCTCCACGGGGAACTCATAGCAGCTGCCGACCGTGGCAACGCTGAGCACCACAAGGAACTGCTCCGCCAGCTCCCGCGCCTCTGGCGAGACGGTGTAAAGTGAGACTATCGCCCTGCGGCAGAGGAACATTGCCACGGCGGAGACGCTGCCGATGATGAGAAAAATGAGCTGGAGCGTGCGCGAATACGGGCGGACGGCGTCCAGCCGTCCCTCCCCGACGGTTTTCCCGATGGTGACGGATGAAGCGCTTGCGCTCGACATTCCCACAACGACGAAGATCTGAAAAATGACGGAGGCAATGCTGTTCGCCGCAATGACCGTCGCGCTCATATGGCCAAGAATGGCCGTCTGCGCGCCCTGAGAAACGCCCCACAGCGCGCCGGAGATCATAACCGGCAGAGCAACGCGAACAAAATCCTTCAGATAGGCGAGGTCAAGGCCGGCAATGTGCTTTACTCGCAGTCTGAGCTTTTTATCAATGAAAAGAATATATACAAGAATGATTATAAGCTCAACAATACGGCTTGTAAGCGTGGCCACCGCAGCGCCGACTATTCCCAGCTCAGGGGCGCCGAAATTGCCGAAGATAAGGCAGTAATTGAGCGAAATATTGATAATTATCGTGGAAACGGACATTATTGTGCCGATAAAGGCAGTCTCCACGCTTTGAAGGGAGTACATGAGCGTGTTCGACACGGCAAAAATGATATACGTCCAGCACATGAGGCGTAGGTAGCGCATGCCCTCGGCGATAACGGCCGCGTCGTTCGTGAAAATTCTCAGCACCGGCCCGGGCGCAAGGCGCGTTACGAGCAGGAATATCAGGCCCGCGGCGAAAGCAAACTTTACACCCACGGAGGTTATGCGGCGGATGGGCTCCGTATCCTTTCTGCCCCAGTACTGGCTGCCGAGCACCGCCACGCCCGCGCCGATGCCGGCCACGAGCTGCTGAAGAATGAACTGGAGCTGGTTGACGAGCGTCGCGCCCGAGAGCGCAAGCTCCGTGTAGCGGCCAAGCATAATGTTATCGGCCATGTTTACTGCCAGCGCCGCCAGCTGCTGGAGCGTTATTACCGCCAAAAGCGGCAGGAAGGTTCTGTAAAACCGCCTGTCGCGGGTGAAAAGTCTCTCTTTAGTCAAGCATTATCTTCCTTCGCAGAATTTTTCAGAGCTTCCTTCAGCTCCAGCATGGTTTTTCCGAGCACGGGGTGGCGGAACCAGTGCGCGAGCTCACACATCGGCTCGAGCACGAAGTCGCGGTTCTGCAGGTCCACGTGAGGGATGATGAGGTAATAGTCCTCGTGAATATCGCGGTCATAGAAAATTATGTCAAGATCGAGCGTGCGCGGCCCCCAGTGAACGGTCGGCGCATCCTTCTCGGCCTTTTCTATTCCCTTGAGCGTGCGCAGCAGCTCGTGCGGCGAAAGGCAGGTCTCTATCCGCACGACGCCGTTGAGAAAATCGCCCTGCTCCTTTATGCCGTAGGGCTTATATTCGCGGATGGAGGATATCTGCATTACCTTGATGTCCGGCACCTTCTTGAGCGCGTCTATGCCGTGGCGGATATGCGCCTCGCGGTCGCCGAGGCTGGAGCCGACGCCGAGATATACGTTGTGCCACGTGCGCGTGACCCTGGCGGAGATGCGGCCGTAATTCTGCTTTACGGGCGCTTCGGGGTTAAAGACCTCAATGTCGACCGCGCGGACATAGTCGTAGTATTTGTGCATGATGCCGCGCGCGAGATTTTCGGCCATGGTCTCGATGAGCTTGCAGGAATTTTCCTCCGTCCAGCGGCAGATGAAGTCGCAGACCTTGCCGTAGTCGACCGTGCGCGCGGGATCGTCGAGCATGCCGGAGTCGCGGAAGTCGGTGTAGAGCACGGCGTTTACGATGAAGTGCTGCCCGCGCTTTGCCCTCGGCTCATAGGCTCCGTGGTGTCCGAAGGTCTCGAGGCCTTCAATGTGGATCTCGTCAATACCTTTCATTTTTTTCACCCTTTCGTTTATGATCGGTTTTTGAATTGTTGGGGGAGTGGGTGTGACGTGCCGCGTTTTGCACGTCATTCAGAGGGAACGAAGCGACCAAAGAATCCCTGCGATGGTTCCGTCGGGGGAACGACCACCGCCTCTCAAACTCTGCTGTCATTCTTGCGCTCCGCGCGGGAATCCCCTGGTTGGTTTGTACAGGTAACGATGACGTACTGCTCCGCCCCTCAATGGGGGATTCCACGGGGTACTTCGTACCCCTCTGAATGACGGAGACGTTGGGTTTCCGCGTCCACGGTCGTACTGCTCCGCCCTCCGTGGGGGATCCCCGCTTCGCGAGGATGACGGTGGAGGACGTGAGTTCCTGCGTTCGCGTTACCGCCCCTGCTGAGCTCTGTGCAGTATCAGCTGGGCGGCGATGCTTATGGCTATCTCCTCGGGGGTCTCGGCCTCGATCTCAAGGCCGATGGGGCTGACCATGCGGGCAATGTCCGCCTGGCTCACGCCCGCCGCCGCGAGACGTTCCTTCGTTTTTGCCACCTTGTGACGGCTGCCGATGCAGCCGACGTAGGTTGCGGGCGTTCTGAGCGTCTGCTCAAGGACCTCGTAGTCCTTCTGATGGCCGCGCGTCATTATGATAACGTAGTCCGCCGGGCCGATGGCGACGTGCTCAGCGATATGCTCAAAGTCGCCGCGGACGATCTTCTTCGCGGCGGGGAAGAGCTCAGGCGTGGAAAACTCCGGCCTGTCCTCGTAGACGACGACGGAGAAGCCGACCTTTGCCAGCACGGGTACGAGCTGCTGCGCAACGTGGCCGCCGCCGAAAACATAGACGTGTCCCGCCATGACGAGCGGCTCGACGTAGTAATCGCCGCTGAGCATCGCACGGCTTCTGAGCAGCGGGCGGACGTCGCTTTCCGGGATGTTCGGGGCGAAAAGCAGGCCGGAGGAGCCGTAAGCGCCCATGTCCGTGACCTCGCCGTTCACCATCCTGCGCACGAGCCATACGCTTTCGCCGCGCTCAAACGCGCCCGCGAGGTACTCAAAAAGCTCGAGCGTCTGCGCGTCCCCTGCGGGGATATATTGAAAATAGACCGTGACCTTGCCGCCGCAGATCATGCCGAGGTCGGCAACGTCGTTAGGCGCGAGATTATAGCCGACCGTGCCGGAGCGGCCCGCGGAATAGATCTCGGCGGCGTGCAGCTGCGCCTCATATTCAACGCGGCCGCCGCCTATGGTGCCGACGGATGAGCCGTCACGGCGGACGAGCATCATGGCTCCCGCGCCGCGCGGCGTGGAGCCGGAGCTGGCCGTTACGCTTACAAGCACGGCATCGGAGCCGTTTTTTATAAGCTCGATAACGCTGCGGATAAGTTCTTTCATGCTTTTCATGTCCTTTTCTGTTTTTTATTGCGGGGGAAGGGTCGGTGGACGCGTGGATGCGGAGGCCCAAGGTCTCCGTCATTCAGAGGCCGCAGGCCGTGGAATCCCCCGATCAGGGGCAGGGCAGTACGTAGTCGTTTCCCCGGTGGAACCAATCGGGGGATTCCCGCGCAGAGCGCGAGAATGACAGCAGAACGGAAGCAAGCGCGTCGTTACCATGGCGGAACCAACCGTGGGATTCTTCGGTCGCCTGCGGCTCCCTCTGAATGACGTGCGAGAAGTGAGGTGCGCAGCAGGGTGCGGAGG
>CAKTED010000194.1 GCA_934546725.1 uncultured Oscillospiraceae bacterium
GTATAATACTGTGCTTTTCAGGCATATAAGATCCCTGAATGCAGGCCTCGCAGCGCGGCAAAAATGCATATGAAAATGCGAAATACTTCACCGTTGCCGAAAGCAGTGGTGGAGCGTTTATCTGCGTTTTCGTGCGAAAAACTGTCGCTGCTGTGCGGGATGGCTGCGCTCGGATCAGTGGCAGGGAGGGTAAAATGAAAGAAACAATAAAGCGATTTATGAAAAAAGCCGCAGCGGTGCTGCTTGCTGCGGCGATGCTTGGCGGTGTAACGCCTGCGCTTGCTTCCGAAACGGCGGTGAGCGTCGGATCGGTCAGCGCAAAGGCGGGCGAGACGGTGACTCTCGACGTTCGTATCGAGGGCAACCGTGGGCTTACGAACTTTGATCTTTCCGTGAAAAGCGATGAGGCCCTGACGCTCACTGCGATCGGGAAGAACGGCTGCATCTGTGCCGCCGGGATGTTTGCGGCGAACGTTCAGGCGGGGCTTGTCTCGTGGATAAGCTCCGGCGAGGTCACGCAGGAGGCGGGCACGCTGTTTCGGCTGACGTTTATGGTAGATGCTTCGGCGGGCGAGGGAGAGCACGAGGTATCCGTAAGCACACGTGAAGGCGGGGCCTTCAGCGGTGAGAGCGGCAGCGCTGCGGTTTCGTTCGTGAGCGGCAGCGTTACGGTGACGGCTTCCGGCGGCTCGGGTGGAGCGGGCGGCTCCGGTTCTGGTTCCAGTTCGGGCGGCGGCTCGACGGGCGGCTCTGGCGTTCAAAAGCCGGAGCTGAAGCAGGTATATACCGATGTCGCGCCCGACGCGTGGTATTTCCAGTGTGTCGGTGAGCTTTCTGTGGCGGACATAGTGAGCGGCTACCCCGATGGCAGCTTCAGACCCTCGGGTATGGTGACATATGCCGAGGCGCTCAAGCTGATACTGCTTGCCTCCGGATATGCGCCGGATGACGCGGCGTCCATGGAGGACGACGGACTTGTGGAGACGGAGGAGAGCGCGGGCGCGCCGCCGGAGCGTTTTGACATTTATGTTCAGGCAGGAGACTATGACCCGATACTGCTCAAAAGCTATACGGGTACCGAGATGCGCGCGATGGCCAGACTTTATAACCCTGACCGCACGGCTCTGAAGTATTCCTCGGTGAGCTATTCAGGCGCGGCGGGACGAGTTACGACGGAGTATATAACTCTCAGCGACCTGCTTGCGCATATGGCCGACGGCGGCGAACCCATAAGCTTCGGCAGCGGCGACTATCTCATAATGGGCGAGGACTTTACAAAAGATAAGAGCCTGATAGACGCGGGCTATGACCGCTCGCAGCTTACGGGCAACTGGTATTCCTATGACGGTATTATCGGCGCGGAACGCTACTGTTTCCCAAATTGGGACAGCGGAAGCGAGGAGGATGCCGAGGAGGTACCGGCGGTCATTGCGCTGAAGTCCTACGGCGGCTCAAGCGGAGTTTCGGATGAGCTGCTCGGATATTATAAGAGCAGCGTTGACTATCTCTGGGCCTATGTTCTATATTTCGGCCAAAGCAGCTGGAGCGAAATGACATACTCCCGCTTCTACTACGGTCAGACGCAGGCCATAATCCGCTATGACGGTGACACGGAGCTCAACGCTACGCTTGCCCTGCTCATTGACGGCGAGATCGACCGGGCCCTGAGCCTGAAGGAAAGCACCGTCGTCGCGGTCTCGGCAAACGAGGTAGCACAGGGCAGGTTCTGGGTCACGCAGGACCGGCTCGACCGGCTCGATTCCGCGCTGAACGCCGCAAAGGCGGCCGTCGGTGAGAAAAACGCCAGAAACGGCGGCGTATATTCCGCCCTGCTTGAGCTTACGGAGCAGTGCGACGAGTTCGAGGCCGCGCGGCAGAGCGGAGCGCGGGAGGGCTATTTCTGGTATACGGAAAATACGGGCGATACATATATAATAACTACCGCGCAGCAGCTTATCGAGCTTGGCAGAATAGTTCGCGGAGAGGCGGTCGATACCGGGACGCATATAAACCTGGATCAGGACAGCTTTACTGTAAAGACCGTGCTGCTTGCCTGCGACATCGATCTCGGCGGCTATATCGTGAATATCGGAAACGCCGAGTATGCCTTCAACGGGACCTTCAACGGCCAGGGCTATACGATAAGCGGGCTTGATCTTTATTATAACAGCCGCGATTACGTAGGCCTCTTTGGCAATATCGGGCCAGACGGCATCGTGAAGAATTTCACCGCCGACGGTGCGGTCTCGGTCAACAGGGGCTGGAGCTATGCAGGCGGCATAGCGGCAGGGAACAGCGGCGTTATCGAAAACATCCGCTGCGATATTGACGTAACGACTGCCGGAAGCGGTGTGTTCGGAAGCTATGTAGGAGGTATCTCGGGATATAACGGCGGTACTGTAAGAAACTGCGTGTATACCGGCAGCATTACGACCGACGGCGGCTTCAACAGCGGCGACATTACCGGCCGCAATGCCGGTACGGTGGCCGGATGCCTTGCGGAAAACGGCATTGCAGGCGATAACCTCGGAACCGTCAGCGGCTGCATTTCGACACGCGGTCCGCTCGCGGCGGAAAACGGCGCCGTGATAAAAAAGCAGCTATACGCCTGGCGGCAGGGCCGCCGGAAGCGTTTCCGAAGGAGGAAGCTTTGAGGACGTTTACTGCCTCGGCGAAAGCGCGGACGCTGTCGGAGTGACCGCACTCGCGTCTCCCGACGATTTCAGGAGCGAGGCGGTGCTTGCGGCTCTCAACAGGGCCGGAAGCTTCAAAATGGCCGAGGGCGGCTATCCATGCCTTGATTGGCAGAGGGTATACGAGGTTTATTTTGAGCTGTTCATCACCGGCAGTACGATGGAGCCGGTGCAGGTCGGCGAGTATATGCCGGTCATACGCCCGGCGGACCCGCAGGCGATGAAGCCCGGGGACGACGGCGAGCCGGTTCCCGATGAGGATATTGTCTTTGCGGGCTGGTATGTAGACGAGGCGCGCTCGGCGGAATATGACTTCGCTGCGCCCGCCGGAGGAAACATGACCCTGTATGCCAGACTGACGGATACATCCGGCAGTACGATATACAGGCTCCGCATAAATTCGCTCCGCCACACGGCCGACGGGGCGAAAACCTCCACCGAGACCTGGTTCCATGCCGAGGGCAGCAGCTAACGGCACGAAATGGAGGAGCGCGATTTCTACGTTCCGGATACCGGGGTCGTTACCGGCGTTATGGGCGACGCGGATATGACGGTGAATGTTCACTATTATCACATTGGCGACGTCAATATGGACGGTGAGGTGAACGCGATAGACGCGATGCTCGCGCTTCGCGCCGGAGCGAAGAACATCGAGCTGACGGACATTCAGCTCAGGCTTGCCAACGTGGACGGAAACGCGGGCATCAGCTCGGACGACGCGATAATAATCCTCAGATACGCTATCGGAATGAGAGACTCGCTTTGATAAAGGGAGAAGTAGAACATATGTTAAAAAAACGAACGTTCAAACCAGTTGTGGCATACATACTCACCGTATGCATGCTGCTGTCGCTTTGCCCGACGTCATTTGCACAGTTTGACGACGGGGACGACAGCTACGGCATAAGCACACAGGCGGAGCTCATGTCATCGCTTGAGGCGCTTGAGAGCGAGGCTGAGGAGTCCGGCGTTGAATACGCGGGCTATATCTTCAAGCTTGCCGACGGCAGCACAA
>CAKTED010000195.1 GCA_934546725.1 uncultured Oscillospiraceae bacterium
CCGAATCTTTGGCGTGCGCGGTCATCGTGTGCACCAACTGCGGATCGTTCTTATAGTGACCGCCTTTCATCGTATCAACGAAGAACTGATCGACCGTATCCGGAATCCCGGCCTTTTTCTGCTGCTCGGTTTCCGCAGCATTGAGACCGCCCTCGGCGCGGTTGGTGTTGCCGCCGATGTAGGGCATTTTTTCGAGCACCACCACCTTGCGGCCCAGGTCGTGCAGCGTCACCGCAGACGACACGCCCGCGCCGCCCGAACCGATCACCACCACGTCCGCGGTTTCCGCGTGCACCGCCACAGCCATCAACACGGCCGCTGCCGACCAGCTAAACGAAAAGGAAGGAAGCGAGTAGAGGAAATTCTCAGCCTGGTAGGCATTATTCCGCAGCGTAAGTATGATTATCCGCATCAGTTTTCCGGAGGAATGAAGCAGCGAGTGGTTATTGCCATGGCGCTGGCCTGCAATCCCGAGCTGCTGCTGGCAGATGAGCCGACGACGGCGCTTGACGTTACCATTCAGGCGCAGGTGCTTGACATGATGCGAGGTCTGAAGGAAAAGCTCAACACCTCCGTCGTTCTCATAACGCACGATTTTGGCGTGGTGGCGGATTTCTGCGATACGGTCGCAGTTACATACGCGGGCGAAATAGTGGAAAAGGGGAGCGTTGACAGGATATTCAATAATCCGCAGCATCCGTATACCCTGGGACTGTTCAACTCGCTGCCGAGACTGGATTCTACCGAAAAGCGCCTGAAGCCGATAAAGGGTCTCATGCCGGATCCGACAAAGAAGCAGACGGGCTGCGCGTTTGCGGACAGATGTCCGCACGCAACTGAGCGCTGCCACGGCGAAAAGCCGCTTTCGCATATCATTGAGCCGGGACATTCCGTCAAGTGTCACCTGATGAAGGAGGGAGAGCAATGACGCCGCTGCTTGAGGTGCAGAATCTGAAAAAATATTTTAAGGCCGGCGGCGGAGTTCTGCACGCGGTAGACGATGTATCCTTTACGCTCGAGCACGGAAAAACGCTCGGCGTCGTCGGCGAATCCGGCTGCGGAAAAACCACTCTCGGCCGCACGGTGCTTCATCTTTCGGATCCGACGGACGGAAAGATATTTTTTGAGGGCGAGGATATCACGCGCCCATCAAGGCGTGAGCTGAAAAAGCTGCGCGAGAACATGCAGATAATTTTTCAGGATCCGTTTTCGTCGCTCGACCCCCGCGTTACGGTAAGCGAGGCCATAATGGAGCCTCTGCGGCTTCGCGGCGGAATGTCGCACGCAGATATGTACAGCGAAACGCGGAAGCTTATGGACACGGTGGGGCTGGCCGAGCGGCTGGAGCATTCGTATCCGCATGAGCTGGACGGCGGACGCCGCCAGAGAATAGGCATTGCGCGAGCCCTTGCCCTTGAGCCGAAGTTTATCGTATGTGATGAGCCTGTTTCGGCGCTGGATGTATCAATTCAGGCACAGGTAATAAACCTTATGCTCGATCTTCAGGAGGAGCGCGGTCTTGCGTACATGTTCGTTACGCACGATCTTTCCGTTGTAAAGTATATATCGGATGATATTCTCGTCATGTACCTTGGCCAGGTGGTTGAAAAAGCGCCGGCGGACGAGCTTTTCAGCAATACGCTGCATCCGTACTCCAAGGCGCTCCTTTCAGCCATACCCATACCAAGATATCCGAGCGAGACAAAAAGGATCCTTCTTCAGGGAGAAATAACCTCGCCGATAGACCCGAAGCCGGGCTGCCGCTTCGCCGCAAGGTGCCGGTATGCCTGCCCGGAATGCAGTAAGCCGCAGGTGCTTGAGGAAAGTTCTCCGGGACATTTCGTTGCATGCTGCCGTTACAAAGAGATAAAACAAAACAAGGAGGAAAAAACCAATGATTAAGAGCAGAAAATTCATCGCGCTTCTTCTTGCACTCGCACTGGCATTTTCCATGCTGGCCGGTTGCGGAGATTCAAACAAGCCGTCGACCGACCCAACGCCGGGACAGAGCAGCACGGGCGGCTCGGATACCGGCCCCGGCGATACCGGCAGCGGCTCTGCAAACGAGGGTCGCGCGCTCAACCTTGCCATCTCCGGCGATACCGGTACGCTTTATCCCAACGCGGCGTCGGGCGGCTTTGTCAGCCTTATGTACGCATTTTACGAGGTTCTCTGGGACTATACCGCCGAAGGCGAGAAGCAGATGATCCTTGCCACCGACTGGGAGCAGATAAGCGACATTCAGTACAAGCTTACGATCCGCGAGGGCGTAAAGTTTTCCAACGGCAATCCCCTCACGGCGGAGGACGTCATGTTCTCCATGGATGTATGTAAGGACGACCCGAGATTCTATCTCAACGTTAAGGCCATCGACTTCGACAAGACCTGCGTTACCGGCGAATATACCATGGACGTATGGTATACGGAGTATGACTGCACTCAGGACGTTTCCTTCTCGCAGCTTATGATCCTTGATAAGGAATCCTTCGACCTTGAGGCTCTTTCCATGAATCCCATAGGAACCGGCCCCTACGTCGTTGAGGACTACGTTGTTAACAGCCACGTTATCTGCAAGGCAAACGAGAACTACTGGGGCGAGCAGCCGAAAATCGACACCATCAACTTCAAGGTCATCAACGAGAGCGCGCAGATCGTAAACGCCCTCGAGACCGGAGATATCGACCTTGCCACCTCCATCCCCGTTGACGACGCGGAGTATGTCCGCTCCCTCGGCTATGATGTGACCTCCTCCTACGGCGGCTATGCGCATACCGCGCTTTACAGCCTGGATCCCAGCAGCCCGCTTGCATCGAAGGACGCCCGCTGGGCGGTGAGCTACGCCATTGACCGCGAGTCCATTGCCGAGCTGCTTTATAAGGGACTTTCAAGCGTACCGCGCTTCCCGACCTCCGAGCACACCGTCGACTTTGAAGAGCGCTTCGCCGGAATGAGCGATATTTACGCGACCGGTTACAGCGTTGAAAAGGCGAAGGAGTATGCCGAGAAGGCCGGTCTTACCGGAAAGACCCTGCGCATCATCACCAACGGCACCGGCGACTATAACACCATGGCCGAGATGATCCAGGAGAACCTGAACTCCATAGGCATTGACTCCACCATCACCTCCTACGACAGCGCGACCTATTTCAGCATCGTTATGGACGAATCCAACTTTGACATCGCGCTGTTCTATCTCTCCTGCCCGAGCATGATGGCCGTTGACGTAATGAAGAACTACATTGACTTCATCCCGCTTGGCTGGCATGACGAGCTGCGCGACCAGTACGGCGCTCTGACGACTGAGGCCGTCCATTCCGCGGACGCGCAGAAGAGAAACGAGCTGCTCTATGAGGGCCTGAAGATATTCACGGACGTTGACCCCTGGTACGCCATCTGCGAGGCCATTACCCCCCGCGCCACCTCCTCCGAGCTTGGCGGAGTGGAATACATGCTTGCCGGAACGCTGCATTACAACGATATCTACTGGAAGTAATAGCCCCGGCGACCCATAATTCTGATACCCCTTTAAGCATAAGCCGTGCCCCGAAGCGATTTCGCCGCTTCGGGGCACGAGCGTTTTTTTGAAAATAAAAAAAGAAAGCCGGCACAGAGCGTTGAGGTCTGTGCCGGCTGACGTTACAAGCCTTCGGATTATTCCTCGATTTCGGGCTTCGGGAAGCAGGCACCGCAGATA
>CAKTED010000196.1 GCA_934546725.1 uncultured Oscillospiraceae bacterium
TGATTATCGCAAGCACGATAAGGCAGGTGCCTATACCAAGCACCATAACGATAAGAGAGCCGGAAAGCTTTTCGCCTACCGTCATGGCCTTGAGCAGCTCGGGATCCTGCATTCTCTCGATGATGCTCATTGACTGACCTCCTGAAAATTTATTTAACGCTATACTGAATGCGTTCATAATAATATATTTTTGCCCCGGAGTAAAGGACTTTTTGCACAATTTGCCCTGAAAATGTGAAAAAACGTGTGGCGTTGCCAGCAATTTGGCGGTATAATCGGAGAAAAATGCATATTCGGAGGAAACAGATGAATTTTGAGTACGGAGAGACGGAGCTTGAATACCTGCGGAGGAAGGATAAGCGGCTGCGGGAGGTCATTGACCGCCTGGGGCACATTGACCGCGCGGTGGATACGGACCTTTTTTCGGCCGTGGTGCATCATATTATCGGCCAGCAGATATCCACGAGGGCGCAGGCGACGGTATGGCAGCGCATGCTTGACGCGATGGGCGAGGTGAACGCGGAAACGATACTTGCGGCGGGCGTGCCGCGCCTTCAGGCGCTTGGGATGACGTTTCGCAAGGCGGAGTATATAACGGATTTTGCACGAAGGGTCAGGGACGGAGAGTTTGATGTGGAAAGCGTCTGGAGCATGACGGACGGCGAGGCGATAGCGGCGCTGAGTGCCCTGAAGGGCATTGGCGTTTGGACGGCGGAGATGATCCTGCTGTTCTGCATGCAGCGCCCGGACGTTTTCAGCTATGATGATCTTGCCATTCGGCGCGGCCTGCGCATGCTCTACCGCCACCGGGAAATAAGCCGCGAGCTGTTTGAAAAATATCGCCGCCGCTTCAGTCCATACGGCAGTACGGCCAGCCTCTACCTCTGGGCCATATCCGGCGGCGCGCTCCCGGAGCTGAACGACCCGGCCGTGGGAACGCATCCAAAAAGTGAAAATACCCGAAAAGCCTGAAAAAGTGGGCTTTTCGGGTATTCTTAAGCCTTATATCTCGCTGAGAATATCTACCGGCCGCGATATTATTTTGGCTGCGCCGGAGAGGAGCAGCAGCTCGCGGCTGCGGAAGCCCCAGTCCACGGAAATGCAGTCCATTTGCGCGTTGGCGGCTGTTTCGATATCCACATCGGAGTCGCCGACGTAAACGGCGTCGCGCCGGTCGATGCCCAGCTGCTCCAGAACGGCGTTTACGGTGTCGGGCGCGGGCTTTTTCATCATGCCCGGCCTCGCGCCCGCAACGGCGCTGAACGTATCGCCGAAGTATTTTCCGCACAGCGCCTGAACGGCGTAATCGGACTTGTTTGAAACCACAGCCGTCAGGCGGCCCGTTCCCCTGATCGCGGCGAGCATATCGTAAATTCCGTCATACGGCACGGTGCTGTCCGCGCAATGAACGCGGTAGTGCTCAGTGAAGGCCGAAAGTACCTCATGCGTTATTTGAGCGGGAGTACCGGCGGGGACACCGCGTTCAATGAGCTTTGGTATCCCGTTTCCGACGAAACGGCGAACCTCGTCCAGGCTCCTCCCGGGCAGGGCGAGCTTTTCGAGCGCAAAGTTCAGGCTGCCCGCCAGGTCACCGAGAGTGTTTAAAAGCGTGCCGTCAAGATCAAAAATTATGAGCCTGTATTTCACCGGCGGTCCCTCTTTCCTTTTTTCACAGCTCCAGCAGCATATCCTTTACGCAGAGAAACTCCGTACACTGCTGAAGAATATTGTCCTCCACGTCGACGTTTTTCATCATCCGTTTAATGGTGCATTCCCAGATGATGAGGCACTTGATGCCCCGCTCCAGCAGTTCCTTTTTAACGGCGGCGTCACGGCGGACATTATCGTCAAACTTTTTCTGCCAGAAGTCCACGCGGCTTTTTGGCATATACGCGTATTGGCAGCCCGGGTGACGGTGCCAAAAGCAGCCGTTTATAAAGACGGCGGTGTTGTATTTGCGCAGAAAGATATCCGGATGCCCCGGAACGGATCCGTCCGCTATCCGGTAGCGGTAGCCCTGGACAAAAAGCAGCTTCCGCAGATACACTTCTGGCCTGGTATTTTTTGAGTGTATCGCGGACATGTTCCGGCTGCGCTTTTCGGGAGAAACAATATCCGCCATCAGAGCTTTTCGACCTCACGGGCATGGGGGATATTCTCCGACTCGTGATCGGCGTCAAGCCGCTCCAGCTTTGCGACGATCAGCCCCGCGACGTCGGACATAAGCGGAACAACAACGGAGTTTCCGAACTGCCGGTATGCCTGCGTATCCGAAACGGGGATATTGAAGCTGTCGGGAAAGCCCTGAAGCCTCGCGCACTCGCGCGGAGTCAGACGGCGCGGATTCTTTCCTGCCTGCTCGATGAGGATCTCGGAGCCGTCCTTATAATAGCGCGCGCTGAGCGTTCTTGTCACCCCGTCCGGCGGTGCGATCCCGTAGCCGAAGCCGTTGCCCGCCTCCCGGTGCTTCGCGGCATAGCGCTGGAGATAGGCCCAGAGCTTATCTGAAAGCGTGTATTTTTCGCTGACCTCTTTTTCGAGAATATCCCGCACGACCGGCTGCTCCTTCGGGGAATGCAGGTTGAAGGAAAACTCGACGTTTTCCCCGTAGCGCGATTTATCGAAGCCGATGATGACGATGCGTTCTCTGTGCTGCGGTACATAGCCTTTTCCGTCAATGACCTGGAAGAATACTTTGTAATTCAGCTCCTGCAGGGATTCCTGAATGATATGAAATGTTCGTCCCTTGTCATGACTGCAAAGATTCTTGACGTTCTCCAGCATGAACGCCTTTGGGCGCTTTGCTTTCAGAATACGGCATACATCGAAGAAAAGCGTCCCCTGGGTCCTGTCCTCAAATCCGGTAGCGCGGCCAAGGCTGTTTTTCTTTGAAACCCCGGCGATTGAGAACGGCTGACAGGGGAAGCCCGCCACGAGAATATCGTGATCCGGGATGCTTTCAGCCTGAACCGCTGTGATATCGCCGTCCGGCTGCTCACCGAAGTTTGCGAAATAGGTCTGCTGACTGTATCTGTTCCATTCGCTGGAGTAAACACAGCGCCCTCCGGCGGACTCGAACGCGAGCCGCATGCCGCCAATGCCTGCAAACAGGTCGATAAATGTGTATCCGCTGTGGTTCTGAGAAGGCGTTTCCTTTGCCATTTTGCATTCCTCCATCCGGGACGGGGATGTATCTGAATGCCTATGATACCACAGATTTTGCCCGGCTTCAACATTTGGAGAAGCTATATGTCCGATTTTCGCGGTGCGGGTAAAGAATGCACTGCTGCGGCTGAAGAAAATGCAGTGTTATAAATGGCTGTATAAGACGGTCAAACAGAAGAAGCCGAAGCTCGACCTGTTGAGCTTCGGCTTCTGAATGCTTTCTCGTGCTTTGCACTGTTCTGTCTGTTGATATGGAGATGTGATTACTCCCACTCGATGGTTGCGGGGGGCTTGCTGGTGATATCGTAGACGATGCGGTTTATGGATTTTACTTCGTTTACGATGCGCACGCTTATGCGGTCGAGGACATCGTAGGGGATGCGGGCCCAGTCGGCGGTCATGAAGTCGGTGGTGGTGACGCCGCGCAGGGCAAGCGTATAGTCATAGGTGCGCCCGTCGCCCATTACGCCGACGGAGCGCATGTTCGTCAGCACGGCGAAGTACTGATTTATTGCGCAGGAGAGGC
>CAKTED010000197.1 GCA_934546725.1 uncultured Oscillospiraceae bacterium
GCATTAAGGACATGATAATCCGCGGCGGCGAGAACATCTATCCCAAGGAGATCGAGGACTTTATCTATACGCACCCCGAGGTTTCCGACGTTCAGGTCATCGGCGTGCCGGATAAGGACTACGGCGAGGAGATCATGGCCTGTGTCATCCGCCGCGAGGGCGCGACGATCAGCGAGGAGGATATAAAGGAGTTCGTCCGCAGCCATATGGCAAAGCACAAGACCCCGCGCTACGTTCGCTTTGTGGATGAGTTCCCGATGAACGCCGCCGGTAAGATACTCAAGTATAAGATGCGCGAGCAGGCCATCGAGTACCTCAAGCTTCAGGAGGCCGACAGCATAGAGACTGCTTAAGCGCAGCGCGATAAGGCAGCAGAACGCCGCCGCTTCGGATCTGTGACCGAAGCGGCGGCGAAAATTTTGTGGTCGATTGGAGGAATTGCGGGTAAAGACTGTTTCCGCACTCCACAGGGGATCCCCGCGGCGCGAGGATGACGGAGAAAACCATAACTCTTCCGCGCCTGCGAATGTATCCCGTGCCCTTACGCGGCGGAGAGCTCCAGACTGTTCAGAACATGCCATACGGCTGTCTCAAATTTGTCCCAGTTCTGCTTCAGGCAGTATACCGAGGCCCGGTACTTTGTGTCGTTTCCGCCGATGAGCAGCGAAAGCCGCACCGGATTGCTGCTGTTTTCGGGCGAAACGGCCACTGCCGCAAGCCCGCTCATGAGGAACACGTCTTCACTTTTGTCTCCAGGCTGAACGTCCAGCATGGCCGAACCGGCGGGATCGCAGCTCAGCTCAAAGCGGAAGCTTCGACCATGCGCCTTATACTCCTTTCCGGCCTCCCAGAAGCGTACATTGACGGAGCCATTGTCCGTCGTCTGCTCGCACTCGAGTCCTTCGGGCAGAATGAAGCTCATCAGCTCTCTGCCGCCGGAATCAAGGCAGGTCTGCCGCTCACCCTCGGGCGCAGTCTCGCTGAGCGTAATGACGCGCGCCGTGCGCTCGACCTTTGTTACCTTCGCGGAGGAATATTCCCCATTGTAGCTGACGCTTACGCCGTCCCCGCGCGTAAGATCGGAAGGAACCGCGTCACCGGAGGGAATGAAGAGCGTACCCCCGGCGTACTCGGTCTCGTTGTAAAACGGCAGGACGGTCACGCCATCGGCCGAGCCTTCAAGGACCGCGGCGGAAAACTGCTCCTCTGTTTTCCCCTGGTTTTCCGGACAGCCCGCAAAGCAGAGAAGCGTGGAAAATGCGCATGCAAGGATCAATAGCTTTTTCATTTTGTAATTCTCCTTTCAGTTCCTTATATAGAAATATGAAAATTTTAGAAAATTATCCATAAAAAGGTATTGACATTTGTTCGACTGGTATTTATAATATAACTCAGAAGGAAAGAAATGTCAATACTGTAAGCATGAGGAAAACTGTCGAATTTGAGGAAGGAGTATCTACTTATGAAAAAACGCAGCTTTATTAAAAGGATCGTTTCTCTTGTTATGTCGGTAATGATGCTTGGCGCGTCGCTTTCGGCGCTGGCGGCGGACGAGCAGAACGCCGTTCAGGCCCGAAACGGGTACTACTGGACAAAGACGAATCTTACATATTATATCTCCAGCGGGATATACAGCTCGCAGGAATGCTCGCTGGCAAATGCGGCATTTTCGATGTGGAGAGATGTCAGCTATGGAAGCAGCACCGTTCATTTTACATTTACCTATACCAGTGATCCGGATGACGCTGACATTGTTTTCCAGAAGGAGTCCATGGCGGAGGGTACACTGGCAAGGACCGATATAATCTCCACCACCGGCGGTACGAGCGGCCCGATCGAGAAGGCCTATATCTGCCTGAACAGTGCGGATACAATTACAGCCATACCGACGGCCTATGTCCCGAGCAATGCGTATGATTTTATGTCGATCATACATCATGAAATTGGTCATGCGATGGGCATAGCCCACTGCTGCGAGGAACCGAACTGTGCCAACGTTATGGGCGGAATACTGCAAATGGGTCAGATGCGCCGCTCTTTGCAGGACTATGACAAGGCCTCGCTGATCGCGCTTTACACCATCTATCATCCCATTGCGTAACGGCTTACCGCTTGCAGTATTGACCATGTTGACCTGATTTAAATCAAAAAGCGCCCCGGCCGGAGCTCTGCCCGGCCGAAGGCGCTTTCATTTTGCGAAGAATTATAAAAGGTTGAAAAACGCCTTCATGCCGGGGTACTGAGCGGACTCGAAAAGCTCCTCCTCAATGCGCAGAAGCTGGTTATATTTCGCAACTCTGTCCGTGCGGGAGGGGGCGCCGGTCTTGATCTGACCCGCGTTGAGCGCGACGGAGAGGTCGGCGATGGTGGTGTCCTCGGTCTCACCGCTGCGGTGAGAGATGATGGCGGTGTAGCCCGCTCTGTGCGCCATCTGAATGGCGTCGAGCGTCTCGGTAAGGGTGCCGATCTGGTTGAGCTTTATGAGGATGGCGTTTGCCACGCCGAGCTTTATGCCCTTTTCAAGGCGCTTTGTGTTGGTAACGAAGAGGTCGTCGCCAACGAGCTGGATCCTGTCGCCAAGCGCGTCCGTGAGCATCTTCCAGCCCTCCCAGTCCTCTTCGTCCAGGCCGTCCTCAATGGAGATGATGGGGTACTTGTTCACGAAATCGACCCACATGTCCACCATCTGCTGGCGGGTCATGACTGTGCCGCGCTTGGGCAGATGGTAGCAGCCGTCGGCTTCATTGAACCACTCGGAAACGGCGGGGTCCATAGCTATGCGGAAGTCCTCGCCGGGCTTGTAGCCTGCCTGCTCGATGGCGGCCACGAGAGCCTTGAGAGCGTCCTCGTCCGTGTCAAGGTTGGGGGCATAGCCGCCCTCGTCACCAACGCCGGTGGAGGGGGCGACCTTCTTGAGCGTGTGGAAAACCTCGGAGCACATGCGGAGCGCCTCGCGGAAGCTCTGCGCGGATACGGGCATTATCATGAACTCCTGAATGTCAACGCTGTTGGAGGCATGTGCGCCGCCGTTGAGAACGTTCATCATCGGCACGGGCAACGTCTTTGCGTTCACGCCGCCAACGTAGGAATACAGCGACTGGCCGAGCGCCTCCGCGGCGGCCTTCGCGCAGGCGAGAGAAGCGCCGAGGATCGCGTTTGCACCGAGGCGGGACTTGTTCTCGGTGCCGTCAAGGGAGATGAGGAGCGCGTCGATGGCGGGCTGCTCGAGCACATTCATGCCGATGAGCGCCGTGGCGATCTCGGTGTTCACGTTCTCGACGGCGGTCAGAACGCCCTTGCCGAGATAGCGGGTCTTGTCGCCGTCGCGCAGCTCACAGGCCTCGAACGCGCCGGTGGATGCGCCGGAGGGGACCGCCGCGCGGCCCACGGTGCCGTCCTCAAGGTAAACCTCGACCTCGACGGTGGGGTTTCCGCGCGAATCCAGTATCTCGCGGCCGATAACGTCGACTATCTCAAGATATGTTTTCATTCTTATCTTTCCTTTCGGTTTATTTGACATATGTCGGGTTGTATGTGTGTTGCATGTTGAATTTGGGGGGATGGACTGGCGATGCGTCATCACTGCCCCGGTGGAACCATATGGGGGATTCTTCGGTCGCCTTTGGCTCCCTCTGAATGACGTGCTGAGGGTGAGGTGCGGCACGGGGTGCGGTGGTGACAGTGGA
>CAKTED010000198.1 GCA_934546725.1 uncultured Oscillospiraceae bacterium
GAACGGTGCAGGAGCCGCAGGTACCTCTGTCGCACATTAGCTTTGCTCCGATAAGACCAAGCTGATATTGCAGCACCTCCTTGAGGGTCGCGTAGGGTTCGATTATCAGATGACATTCGCGGCCGTTTACCGTCATATCGAGCCAGACGGGGATGGGGGCGTCAGGGTGCTCCGCTTTGCAGTGCTCCACGAGACTTTCGTAATTCAGCCCCTTCCAGCCGCAGCAGGAGCAGCCGATCACTACCGGATATGCAGGCATGGATGAAATTTTGGCCGCGGCCTGGTCGGCCACGTCCTTCAGCCTGAGACCTGTACGAGCAGTTTCCATATTAAAATACAGCCTCCTTTTGTACACTCAAAGGTAAAATAAGAAATTCTTCTGATGACATAAAAATATATTATATTTTAAAAAATGTCAACCGCACAAATGAAATTTTAACAGAGTGATGAAAAGGAAAGGCGATATATGGATAAATTGCACATACGGCAAATACATGCGCTACGGAACGGAATAGATGAAATTCCATAAGATGATACAGAAAATCGACCAATAATAGAATATATATGTAAATATGTTTTGTTGGAAACATACAATTAAGGCCGTAAAAACGATCGGTACGGCAAATTTGGTTGAGTTGTACAAAATTGACAGCGGTTTATCTGCACAATGACAAAAATATAAAAATATGTTGACAAAGTTGAAATTATAAGATAAATTTATCACAACAAAACATTTTCTTATCTATGCCGGGCCGCTGCGGAACGAAGCCGCCGGTTGAGCGGAAAATGATCGATATGGGAGCAGACAAGAGATAATAACGGAAAGGGGAATTTCAATGCTCAGGTACATTGGTAAAAGACTGCTGCTGATGATACCGATAATTTTGGGTATATCCTTGATAGTGCAGATACTTATCGACCTTACGCCGGGTGATCCCGCGCGGCAGATAATGGGCTTTTCGGCAACGGAGGAGCAGCTCGATGAGTTTCGGGAGGTAAATGGCCTGAACGATCCCTTCATTGTGAGGTATGCAAGATTTCTGTTCAACGCCGTGAAGGGCGACCTCGGAACCTCATATGTCAACCATCGCACGGTCTGGGCCGAGCTGACGGCAAGATTTCCTTACACCCTGTTTTTGGCGGTGGCGAGCATGGCGCTGTCGCTTATAGTCGGGATACCGCTTGGAATTTTCGCGGCGACGCATCAATACAGCTGGAAGGACAACGCGGCGATATTCGTTTCGCTTTTCTGCGTCTCCATGCCGTCGTTCTGGTTTTCGCTTATACTCGTTCAGTTTTTCTCGGTGAAGCTGAAGATTCTGCCTGGAACGGGCATCGAGACCTGGAAGGGATGGATCCTTCCGGTGGTATCGCTGGCGCTGGGATATACCGCGACGATAGCGCGGCAGACGCGCTCGGATATGCTCGAGGTCATCCGGCAGGATTACATAGTGACCGCGAGGGCGAAGGGACAGACGGAGCAGAAGGTGCTGTTCAGGCACGCGCTGAAAAATGCGCTCATCCCGGTAATTACGATAGCCGGAACGATGTTCGGCGCCTCGCTCAGCGGCTCGCTTATCGCCGAGGTGATATTTTCCATTCCGGGAGTTGGCCAGTACACGCTTTCGGCGCTGCAGAACAGAGATTACCCCGTAATACAGGGAAGCGTACTGTTCCTTTCGGTCGTGTTCAGCCTGGTCATTCTACTTATAGATATCATCTTCGCATTCGTTGACCCGCGCATAAGATCGCAGTACATGAAAAGAAAAAGCAGAAAAATGAAGGCGGAAGCTGCCGGGGAGGTGGGCTGAAGGTGAGTAAGAGCAGAAAAAAGGCGATGTCCGGCGACGTATGGCGCCAGCTGAAAAAGAATAAGGGCGCCGTTATTTCGCTCATTCTGATAATAGCGATAATACTGATGGCGATATTTGCTCCGTTTTTTGCGCCGTATCCCTATGACGAGACCGGTACGGAGGGCTTCGCCCGGCCGAGCGCCGAGCATCCGCTTGGAACGGACAAGCTTGGGCGCGATGTTTTGAGCCGCGTGATATACGGCGCGAGGGCGTCGCTTCTGATAGGAATAGTATCTGTGGCGATATCGGCCGTGATCGGCATACTGTTCGGATCCATTGCAGGATATTTTGGCGGCTGGGTAGATAACCTGCTGATGCGTATTTTGGATATTTACCAGAGCATACCGATGATGCTGTTATGCCTGGTTCTGGCGGCCATTCTCGGACCAAGTCTGAAAAATGCCATAATCGCGCTGGCCGTCAGCACAATACCGCAGTTTGCGCGTATGATGCGCGCGTCCATCCTCACGGTGCGCGAGATGGAGTATATAGAAGCGGCGAAGTCCATAAACGGCGGAACGCTTCATATTCTGAGAAAGCACATCATTCCAAATTCCATATCGCCGCTTATCGTAACAATAACGATGAATGTAGGCAATGCGATACTCATAGGAGCGATGCTCAGCTTTGTCGGCCTTGGAGTACAGCCGCCCACGCCCGAGTGGGGAACGCTCATCTCTGACGCGAGAAACTACATGAGATCGTATCCGACGTTGGCAATCTATCCGGGGGTTTGCATTATGATAACGGTTTTGTCCTTCAACCTTCTTGGAGACGGACTGCGCGACGCGCTCGATCCGCGTCTTAAGAACTGAGGTGAGAAAATGGCGGCAGAGAATATTCTTGAGATAAAAAACATGGTGGTGGAGTACGTTACCGACAGCAGCATTGTGCATGCTGTGAACGGTGTGAATCTTCAAGTGAAAAAGGGTGAGACCATCGGCCTTGTCGGCGAGACCGGAGCGGGAAAGACTACCATAGCGAGAGCCATTATGCGCATTCTGCAAAGTCCACCGGCCAGGCTTGTGGACGGCGAGATAGTTTTTGACGGCGAGAATCTGATGAAATTTTCCGAAAAGGAAATGCGGAAAATACGCGGCGACAAGATAGCGATGATCTTTCAGGATCCGATGACGGCGCTTAACCCGATAGAGAAGGTTGGCTGGCAGATAGCGGAGGCCATAGAGCTGCACAATAAGATAAGCAAAAAGGACGCGCAGAAAAGAGCCTGCGACATGCTCGAGATGGTCGGGATACCGATGGAGCGTTATGACGAATACCCAAATCAGTTTTCCGGAGGAATGAAGCAGAGGGTCGTTATCGCAATGGCGCTTGCCTGCAACCCGGAGCTGCTTATTGCCGATGAGCCGAAGACTGCACTGGACGTTACCATTCAGGCGCAGGTGCTTGAGATGATACAGGAGCTTAAGGAGAAGTTCGGTACGTCCGTTATCATGATAACCCACGATCTCGGGATCGTTGCCGAGGTCTGCGACTCGGTCGCGGTAATTTACGCCGGAGAAATAGTGGAATACGGCACGGCGGATCAGATATTCGATGATCCCAGACACCCATATACCATCGGCCTTTTTGAATCGCTGCCGAGACTGGATTCAACGGAGCCGCGTCTCAAGCCCATACGGGGACTGATGGCGGATCCGACGGAGCTTCCAAGGGGCTGCAAATTTCATGAGCGCTGTCCCTTCGCCGATGAGCGCTGCGCGGGCGAGGCTCCGCAGGACGTTCAGATTGAAGAGGGACACATTATAAAATGTCACAGAACGGAGGTGAGTCGGTAATGGCGGCAA
>CAKTED010000199.1 GCA_934546725.1 uncultured Oscillospiraceae bacterium
CGGCCAGCGCCTCAAGAATTTCGTTCAGCTTCGCTTCGCCGCTGCCTGGGGAGATAAAGAGCCGCTCCTCCGGCGCGGCCTGATTTTCGCCGTTTGAGCAGAAGCCAACGTCCAGCCCGTTTTCGCAGCACCATGCAGCCAGCGCGGCCGATATGCTCACGCCGTTTTCGATAAATTCCGCATCCTTCGGCTCCATCGCGCCATAGACCATATCGCTTATCTGCGCGTTCAGGCAGAGCAGCACGCGCGGCGAAACGCTGAAATCGTGGCTTTTCACCTGGAGGACGCCGGTTTTCGCCGTTGCGCCCCAGTGAACGTCCTTGCGGCTGTCTCCGGGGCGATATTCGCGGATGCCGTTTATGAGCATCGGATCCGGCAGTATCCAGCGGCGAACGGTAACGTCGCCCTGCCACTTCAGCGCCGAGGAGGGCAGCTCCTCCGCGCGCGGTATGGCGGGATAAACATAGAGCCGCGCGGGAGTAAGAAGGTCGCGCCGCTGCGCCGCCAGCCCGAAAAGGTCGCCCGCAGCGAGGTAAACCGCGCCGCAGTCATAGTAGCCCCTGCGCAGGCAGCGGATATCGTGCCGCCGGGTTATTTTGGACAGCGGCGCGAGGAAGAACAGGCTCTTATGAAAGGAATCGAGCGCTATTTCAAGATTTTCCTGGCTTTTGAAGCGCAGGTCAGGCGAAATGCGCGATTCAACGCGCACCCACGGAACGGGCGCAAGCTTATTATTTTCCAGCACCTCCACCAGCTCAACCTGCTCGCCTGCGAATACGCGCGGGCGCGAAAAGCTGCGGCTGTAGCTTACGCTCTTCAGCGCGCGGCGCTGATAATACGCCACCTGAAGCAGCGCGAGGATGCCGACGATGATTATTATCCAGAACGCGGTCATGGCGCGCCTCCTTCCAGCAATGATCGCCCCCTCGCGGCGCTATATTTTCTCCGTGGGGACGGGTACTGAGCGCAGAAGCTCACCAACTATCTGCGCGGCTCTGCCGGAAACGCCGTAGCCGCTGCGCGTTATCATGCGGTGCGCAAAAACCGGCACAGCCAGCCGCTTTACATCGTCCGGCAGAACATAGCTCCTCCCGGAAACGGCGGCCAGCGCCTGCGAAGCGCGCAAAAGCCACAGCAGGCCGCGCGGGCTTACGCCGAGCGAAACATCGGCGGCGACGCGGGTGGCGTCCGTAAGGGCGACCATATACGAGCGCACCGGCTCGCTCACCTCAACGCCGCGGCAGGCCTCGCGCGCGGCAATAACATCCAGCGTTGAGGCCACGGGATAGAGCGTATCAAGCGGGCTTTCGCGTATAAAGCGCTCGAGCATGGCCATTTCGCCCTCCTGATCCGGGTAGCCGAGCTTCAGGCGGAAAAGGAACCGGTCGAGCTGTGCCTCCGGCAGCGGGAATGCTCCGGAGGATTCGACGGGGTTTTGCGTTGCGATGACGAAAAACGGCTCTGCCAGCTCGCGCGTTACGCCGTCCGCAGTTATCTGCCGCTCCTCCATGCACTCGAGCAGCGCGGCCTGCGTGCGCGGAGTGGCGCGGTTTATCTCGTCGGCCAGCAGGATGTTGGTGAAGGCGGGTCCCTCGCGGAACTCAAACGTTCCCTCGCGCTGGTTGAATATGCTCATGCCTGTTATGTCCGACGGCAGAAGGTCCGGCGTGAACTGAATGCGGCGAAAGCCGCAGCTCACCGACCGCGCAAGCGCCCGCGCCGTTACGGTCTTGCCCGTCCCGGGCACATCGTCGAGCAGGACGTGCCCGCCGCAGATGAGCGCCGTTATGATAAGCTCCAGCTCCGCGCTTTTGCCGATGACGACCCTTTCGATATTTTCGCGCACTCGTCCGGCCAGGCGGCTTACGTCGTTGATGTTCATTTTTCAGACC
This sequence comes from uncultured Oscillospiraceae bacterium, assembly GCA_934546725.1. Classification (GTDB taxonomy): domain Bacteria; phylum Bacillota; class Clostridia; order Oscillospirales; family Oscillospiraceae; genus RGIG6375. The sequence continues at coordinate 1,893 of CAKTED010000199.1, forward strand.
TCCCGTTTGCAGGTTGTTATGTAAATATTGTATACTTTTAACAGTAAAAGGTCAAGATTTTTTTACATTTATCTGTGCTTTTGACAAATATGGAGCCGCGCATGATGTGCCGTCTCAAATTCTGCTGTCATTCAAAGCGAGCGGAGAATCCCCCCGTTGGTTCGTACAGGGTAACAACAATGCACTGCTCTGCCCCTCCATTGGGGATTCCACGGCCTTCGGCCTCTGAATGACGGAGACCATAAGTCTGCGCATCCACGGTTTCGTACTGCTTTGCCCCTGACCGGGGGATCCCCGCTTCGCGAGGATGACGGAGGAGACGGCAACCCTCCCGCGTCCACTGTTGGGCGTGTGCCCCTGACGGGGGGATTCCACGGCCTGCGGCCTCTGAATGACGGAGGAGGCAATGACCCTCGCGCGTCCACGTTACCGCCGCCCCCCCAAAAAAGCAGAGCAGCCGCGCCGTCCTTAATCAGACGGCGCGGCTGCGCACTGTAAAGCATCAGCAAATATTCATTATCTCTGCATGAATCGCGCGAGGAACTCTCTCGTCCTCGGGTTTTGCGGGTTCTCAAAAATATCCTTCGGCGCGCCCTCCTCGCAGATAACGCCGTCCGCCATGAAAACGACGTGGTTGGAAACGTCGCGGGCAAACGCCATCTCGTGGGTGACGACGAGCATCGTCATGCCCTCGCCCGCAAGGCCGCGCATAACGTCCAGCACCTCGCCGACCATCTCGGGGTCGAGCGCGGACGTCGGCTCATCAAAAAGCAGGACCTCCGGCTCCATGGCAAGGGCGCGGGCGATGGCCACGCGCTGCTTCTGCCCGCCGGATATCTGCCGGGGCTTCGCGTTCATATACGGTGTCATGCCCACGCGGTCGAGGTAGCGCAGGGCGTTTTCCTTCGCCTCGGCCTTATTCTTTTTCAGCACCTTCACCTGGCCGACGACGCAGTTTTCCAGTACGGTGAGGTTATTGAAAAGGTTGAAGGACTGGAAGACCATGCCCACCTTCGTGCGGTAATCCGCCGCCTTTACGCCGCGTGCGGTGATATCCGCGCCGTGAAAGAGTATCTCGCCGCTCGTCGGAGTTTCGAGCAGGTTTATGCAGCGCAGCAGCGTGGACTTTCCGGAGCCGGAGGCGCCGATGATGGACGTAACGTCGCCCTTCTCAACGGTGAAGTCAATGTCGCGCAGCACCTCGTGGTTGCCGAAGGCCTTGGAAAGATGGTTTACCTTGAGGATCATTTCGCCCATTTTCACTTGCCTCCCTTCGGTCCGAAGCCGCCTTTTTCCTCTCCGCCGAACTCCCTGCTGTGCTCGTCATAGGGCGAGCCCTTGCCGGGGTGCGTATACGTTCCGGCCACGGCGGTGAGCTGGTCGTTATTCACCAGCTCATAGCTGTCGCTGCCGTCCATCAGCTTCTCGAGCCTGCGCAGCAGGAAGGAGGCGACGAGCGTGAGCGTCAGATAGCCGATCATCTCGATAACGGCGGAGGGGAAATACATCAGGTTCACGCCGACGATGTTGCGGTGAACGGCGAAAAACTCCACGAAGCCGATAACGAACATGACGGACGTATCCTTTATATTTATAATGTAGTTATTGCCGATCTGGGGGATGATATTGCGCAGCGCCTGCGGGAGGATAACGGTGGTCATCGTCTGCACATGCGTCATGCCGATGGCCTTCGCGCCCTCGGTCTGGCCGGGGTCGATGGATATGATACCGCCGCGCACGGACTCCGCCATATACGCG
>CAKTED010000200.1 GCA_934546725.1 uncultured Oscillospiraceae bacterium
AAGCTTCAGAGCCAGCGGGTACGCCTTCGCGTTCAGCACCGTATCCTCATAGTCCCGCATGGCCGCTCGCAGCTCCCCGGCAAGCGCGTCATAATCCGCCGCCGCGCCGAGAAGCGCATCATTTGCCAGGGAATACGCCTCGCTCGCCGGAGCGTATTTTTCAACGCCGTTTTCCGCCGCGTTATAATCCGCCATGGCCGCAAGCATGGAGCTGAAGCTCCGCGCCGTTTCGGCGTTCAGCTCGATATCGGAGCTGACGAAGAAAAACGCTTCTATTTCGGCCGCCGGAACGTCCAGCTCGTAGCTGCCGGTATTGTCATATCGGCTGAAGCTGCCCTCAACTCCGTCTATCACATTGATGAAGCCGCCGGACTGCTCAGTAAAAACATGTCCGCCCGGTCCGCTCAGCAGCACCTCATGCACGGTCTGCCCCTCGGAATAGCCGAAGCGGGTCGGCGCGATTATCACCTGCCCGGCCTTCGCGGCCGCAAAGACGAAGCTTCCGGCAGTCTCCGCCGATCCCGCCGCCACCGGTGCGGGCGCAAGCTGCACGAGCATGAGCAGCGTCAGCAGAATGCAGGCCAGTTTTTTCTTCATATTATTCCTCCCGTTCTGTTTTTCAGTACATGCAGAGAATCCAGCGCCGGTAAAGCCGCTGCAATACATTCAGCCTTTCGCAGGATCGTCTCAGGGTATCGCGGTGAAACTCCGCCATTTCGTCCCGCTGCGCCGGACTGAAGTCATGCAGGCTGAACAGCGCCTCGGCGTTAAGCCGCTCCATCGCAGGGAAATTCGACCTCCCGCCGAACCATTCGTCCACGTCCTCCGCCTGAGCCGAAAGCGGCTCCCCGCTCTGCCGCAGGCCGCTGCCGCGCATGAGCGCCACGCTGTCGGCAAACAGCGCCGTTATCGCCGTTTTAAGCTCCGGGTCCTCAAACAGCGCCCTGCGCCGTTTTATAAGGAGCCTGCGCCGCAGGAAAAGGAACACTGCCGCCGCAAGGGCCGCAAGCAGTATGCCAAAGAGGCTCCAAAGCAGTATTGCCAGCGGCGAAACCTTACCACTCTGCGGCCTTTCCTGGCGGTTTTCCCACTGATCCGTCGGCTCCTCTTCGGCGCCGCCGCTCTCCTGCGGCGGCTCAACGTCCGCCGCAGCGCCGCCGCTTTCGGCATTATCCGCTCCCGCCGGGGCGTCGCCCGATATTCTGGCGTCGTCCTCATATTCAAACCACTGCCACTCGGACTCCGCCATGAGTCCGATGAAGGGCGGCGCGGTCTCAAACGGTATCCAGCCGACGCCGTCCTCATAATATTCCGCCCAGGCGTGGGCGCTCTGCCCCGTAAGAACAGGGCTCCCGCCGCTGCTCTCCGCCGCCTCGGGCGTGATGATATAGCCTTCCGCGTATCGCGCGGGGATGCCGCAGGAGCGCAGCATTAAAACCGCCGCTGTGGCGTAATGAACGCAGCTGCCGCCGCTGCCGAAAAGCTCTCTCAGCAGGGCGCTGCCGCCGGACCTTATCTCCGCCGACTGCCTGTATGACGCATTTTGGGCAAGATACTCGCGTATTGCCGTTTTCGCCTCATAGCTCGTCATTCTTTCCCGGCCGCTCTGCGCAAGCTCCGGAAGCAGCGCCGCGCAGTCCTCCGGGACCTCAAGATAAGTTGCATACACAAAATCGCGGTAGCCCTCCTCAAGCCGGAGATATTCGGAAACCGCCGGTTCGTTCCTTCTCTCATCCAGCTCGCCAAGCAGTTCATAGGCTCTCGAGACAATATTTTTCTCCGTCCTGAAGCCGTAAGAAGCTCCGCCCGCCAGTACGGTGCCGTCTCTCAGCGAATCGCGCTCAAGCTCGGAGGAGCAAAGCTCCATCGGCAGATACTTCACCCTTCTGCACGCACCGGTCGCCGTAACGGTAACGTTCACGGCTTCGCCATCCTTCGCGCCAAGAGCCTCGGCAAGCGCTGAAAGCTGCGTTTCTCCCGAAAAGCCGTTTTTATGCAGCCAGTAAAAGAGCTCCGCGTATGAATTCGCCGCTTCGCGCGAAACGGGCTTCCAGCCGTCCCCCTCATAATCCGCATATGCACTCCCTCGCAGATACAGCGAGACGGGGCTGCTCATTTCCAGCTTCAGCATGCTGCCGCTTCCGTATTGCAGGCGGAACGGCTCCGAAAAATTCCCCTCAGGCAGGGTCTGCTCCTCCCGCTCATAGCGCAGAGCATGTATTTTGCTGACTATCCCGCTCCTTACAGCCGAAAGCGTGCCCTCCGCAGGAAGTCCCGCCGCCGGTATAATTGCCGCTGCCGCCGATACGGCAAGGATCAGCGCCGCGCCCTGAAGCAGCGCGCCGTCCGCTTTTCCCGCGCAGCCGCGCGCTGAACGCCGAAGCAGCGCAATCAGGCAGCCCAGGCTGAACAGAAGAAGCCATATGTCCGCCCGGTACCAGCCGAAGCCTGTCAGCACCCACGCCATCCCGGTAAGCGCCGCCGTCAGGACCGGCGCATACAGTACGATGAGCGCGGCAAGCGCTCCGGCGACTGCCGAGGCGGGCAGCATTGCATAAAGCCGCGCCGACGCCTGAGCGCCCTCATACGGCAGGAATATTTTCTCGCGGTGCAGCTGCAAAATCTCGAGTATGACGTTTGCAAGCCACTGCTCACCCGCCTTCACCTTCGGGAAAAATATGGCGCAGAAAATTATCAGTGCCGCCGGAACGATCAGAGCCGCCAGTACCGTTTTTCCTTTTTTGGGCAGGAGCCACAGGATGAGAAGTCCCGCAAGCGCGGCGGTGATCCCCGAAATCGCCCAGTCAGTCGCGGCCGCAGCGACAAAAATGCTCCTCTGCATGCCGAAGAAGCCGGCGGTCATGAGCAGCAGCGCGGCGGTGCTCGAAGCAAGGCGCAGCAGCTCGGCCCCCGGGCCGCTCCGCTGCGCCAGGACCGTGAGCTCCATTGAATTATTGCTCTTCTGCTGCTTCATGCCGAAAATAACTCTCCTTATGACAGATCCAGCTCGAATAATGCCTCAGCGGCATTTTCGGCCGAAAACGATATTGCCCTTCCCGGAACCGGCCCGGTGCAGCCGCACATAAGCGCCGTCAGTCTCCCATCCGGGCATAGCTCCGCAAGCGCATCACTGCTCATTGAGGATAAATACAGCACCCTTTTCTCCTTTTCCGGCCCGTACTGGCGCAGAAAACGCTCCACGACGCTCCCGTTGCAGCTCCCCGCCTCGAGCAGCTTTGGCAGGAGCTCATAAAGCTCCTCCTCACTGCGCACGGTATGGTCGGCGCATAGCTCCGATGCCTGCTCCGGCCAGATCAGGCGGCAGCCGATGCTCTGCTGCGTAAGCGCCCTGCAAACGGAAACAAGCACCCTCAGCAGGGCGTCCGTCTGCTCTGCCGATTCATCCGGGTTCCCGCGCTCCCACATCATGAGCACATACCGCTCCAGCGGCAGCCCGGGATCCTTCACGACCAGTCTTTCATACTTTGTGCTGAGCTTCCAGTGTATCTGCCGGATGCTGTCGCCGGGAACGTATTCCCGAATCTGGAAGGTCTCCGTCAGGTCGGCGCCGGGTCGCTCCTGAGAATAGCTGTCGCTGTCCTCCTG
>CAKTED010000201.1 GCA_934546725.1 uncultured Oscillospiraceae bacterium
CGAAAGCGCAAGATAGATGGCGGAAAATTCCCGGCACAGCTCCTCGTCCGGCATGGAGGAAAGCTCCAGCCAGAGTTCGGAGAGCGTCTGCCGTTCCTCGCGTGAGAATACGCCGCCCGCGCCGGATATGAGCGGCAGGCTGCCCTCGTCCGCTCCGAGGACGATGAGTCTTTTCACCCTCCGCCCGCGAAGCCGCGTCAGCTCGCCGAGGCTCACGCTGTCCAGCGATGTGGGGATGCTGCCGGAGCTGACGTTCGCCGCCATGAGCGCAAAAAGGCGCGCGGCCTCCTCCGCCGTCACCGGCGCTGACGAGAGCGTGGCGGCAAATTCCTCAAGAACGGACACCATGAGCTCCCACGAGCGCACGAGCGCGTCCGCCGCGGCGCTGTCTCCCTCGCGGCGAAGCTCCCCTGCGCGCGCGGTGAAGCGCTCGCGCAGGCCGAGGGTCTCGAAATGGTCATAGAGCGCGGCGGCAAACTCCACGGCGTTTTCGCAGTCTCTGAGCGCGGCGGAAAGCTTCAGGAGCGGCGCTCCCGCCCGCTCGCGCAGCGAATTTATCGCGGCCAGCCTCTCCCGGTCCGGCTCCCGTCCGCCGCCGGTGAAGCCCTCAGGGTCCATGCTCCACTCGCGGCGCCACGCGCTCTCGCCGCGTATGCTCCAGGCCGCGCAGTAATTCTCCAGCTCGCCCAGCTTCTCCGGCTCAAGGCCGCAGAGCCCGGTTTTGAGATAGCGAAAAACGTCCTCCCGCCGCCATGAGCCGAGCACCACGTCCAGCGCCGAAAGCGCAAGGGCAAATATTCCGCCGCGCGAGACGTCCTCCCGCCGGTCTATGAAAACAGGAACACCGTAGAGCGCGAAAACGCTTTCGGCTATGCTCTCGTATTTCTCAAAATCGCGGGCGGCGACGGCAATATCGCCCCAGCGCAGCCCCGGCTCGGACTTCATCCACGCCAGAACCCGCGCCGCCGCAAGCTCGCACTCGGAAAAAACGCTGTCCGCCGCGACCGCCGTTATCGCGCCCGTTTCGCCCACCGGCGCAAGCTTTTTATAGTTGAAAAGGTTCTCGCACAGCTCACGGAGCTCCGGCGCGCGGCTGTCGTCCACATACTCCGCCGTGAGGAGCCGTACGGCCGTCCCGCGCTGCCCCGCCATGGCCGAAAGGCGGCGAAGTGTCATATTCGCCGCCGCGAAATGCGGGTCCTCGGAGCCGTCCCGGCAGAGCGTTACGGTAACGTCGCCCCCGCGCCGCAGCAGCGCGTCTATCACGCCCAGCTCCAGCGCCGTGAAATCCGTGAAGCCGTCCAGGAAAAATCCGCCGAGGCCGACGGAGCTTTTATCCATGACCTCGCCCAGCCGCTCCAGCCGCTCGCGCGGGTCCGGAAGCCGCTGCGCAAGCAGCGCGTCATACGCTCCGCAGATGAGCGCAAGGTCCGAAAGCTTCCGCCCCGTTTCGCCCGGCGCGGCCCCGGCAAGCTCGAAAAGCCGCGAAACGTCCGCCATGCAGCGCGCAAGCTCCTCGCGCGTATCGAGCAGGCTCTCAAGGAAATCCGCTCTCCGCTCGCGCGAGGCATAAATTTGCAGCTTCGGCGCGACGGAGGCCACGGCAAGGCTCATGAGCATCAGCTTCGAGCCCCTGTCCGGCACGACGTCCGCCGAACCGCCCAGCTCCGCGAACACGCGGCTGCAAAGGCGCGTAAAGCTCAGCACCTCCGCGCGCAGGTTCACCTCCGCCCCGCAGTACGCCGCCAGCGCGCGCTCCGTTTCGTGCGAGCCCTGCTCGGGCGTGAGCAGCACAAGGTCCGCGCCGGGCGAGTTTTTTATGGCTTCGAGCAGCATGCGGGTTTTTCCGCTGCGCGCGGGTCCGGATATTATTGTGAGCATCGGCCTGGCCTCCTGTCTGTGTGCGGTCGTTTTCTGTGTGATCGTTGCGGGGGGATGTGGACACTGCGGATCATGTGGACGCGGAAACCCCACCCCTCCGTCATTCAGAGGCCACGCCAGTGGCCGTGGAATCCCCCATGGAGGCGCGGAGCAGTGCACCCCTTTTCCTCAATCCATCTGCACGAGGCGGTTTTTCAGCGTGCAGATGCCGTCTATACTCACCTCGAGCTCGTCGCCGGGCTTGAGCCAGACGCGCGTTCCCTTTTTGTGGCCAAGGATCACGCCAGCCGGGGTACCGGTATATATAAGGTCGCCGGGATCAAGCGTGAAATAGCGCGAGCAGTAGCTGATGATCTGTGCACAGTTAAATATCATATCATTGGTGTCGCCGTTCTGAACAAGATTGCCGTTCAGGCGGCACTGAATGGCGTGGCTGGCGCCGGGATCGAAGCAGTCCGCCGTTACAATGAAAGGACCTGCGGGCGAAAAATCCGGCAGGCTCTTGCCGATGAGCCACTGGTTGGAGATAAACTGGCAGTCGCGGGCGCTCAGATCGTTGCCGACGGTATAGCCGAAAACGCAGTCCATGGCCTCCTCCTCGCTGACGTTCCAGCAGTGGCGGCCAATGACGATGACGAGCTCGGACTCATAATCAAAGCAGCGCAGCCACTTCGGCAGAGCGACCTCCGTGCCGTCCGGGCAGAGCTCGTCGCTGAACTTGCTGAAAATTACGGGCTGCTCGGGTGGAACGCCCTTCGTCTCCTCCGCGTGGCTTTTATAGTTAAGTCCGACGCAGGCAAGCTTTTGCGGCACGGTAACGTTTGCAAATCGCGGCGCTTCCACAACGGGGCGCGTCCCGTCGGCGCAGATGGACGCAATGAGCGGCAGCGCGATATCCGCGTTTGCAATAACGCCGTTCATATCGGATGTGACCCCGGCGGCGGTCACGTCCACCACGCCGCGCGCGGTTTCCGCGCCGATATGTATCTCGTCTCCAACGTAAAAATTACAGAGCTTCATTATAATTTACCTCCTCGTTCATATAAACCGGCCATGCGGCGCTTTTCCGCGCGGCCGCCGTCTCTTTTTGCTGATATTTTAATACCGGCCGGGCAAATTAACAACAGGCAATTTTGACAGTTCTCCGCATCGGTCGCCGTATTCTAACGGTTTTACACTTTATTCATATTATTATTCCACTTTGTCCGTTGACTATCAAACGGCCATGTGATACGATTTTGCCATCAAAAGCAAAAAAGGACAGAAGAAGGGGGCCCACCCATTGAAAAATAAAAAAAGACCGTTCTGGCTGTACGGCCTTATCGCGCTTGCCGTACTGCTGCTCGTAAACAGCTTCTTCGTTGCGAATCTCTTCGCCAGCACGGAGGCGCAGGAGGTAAACTACAACGTCTTTCTTGACGAGCTCGCCGCTAAGAACATAGACTCCGTAGAGCTCAAGGACAATATGATCTACTTCTCGCTCGTTGACGACTCGGCATACGCCAGCAAAAACAGCGGCACGAACCGCTACCCCATGAGCCTTTACGGCAGCGACAAGGTCATCCTCTACTGCGTGCAGATGAACGATCCCGAGCTTGTGGACAGGCTTTACAGCGCCGGGGCAAAGTTCGCCCAGGTCGAGCCGACCACCGTTCCGTGGTTCGTCCAGATCCTCGTCAGCTACGGCATACCGATAATCCTCTTTATCC
>CAKTED010000202.1 GCA_934546725.1 uncultured Oscillospiraceae bacterium
GCGTAAGGTACTTCAAATAACAGATCCGCACGATATCATTTTCCGAAGGGCTGTGAGACGATGACCGACAGAGAACTTATAAACATAGCGGTCGAGGCGTCGAAGAGCGCATATGCGCCGTATTCCGGCTTTGCGGTCGGAGCGGCGCTCGAGTGCGCGGACGGCGAGGTTTATACCGGCTGCAACGTTGAAAACGCTTCCTTCGGCTGCACGAACTGCGCCGAGAGAACGGCGGTGTTCAAGGCCGTGAGCGAGGGCGAGCGGGAATTTACGCGCATTGCGGTTTTTGCGGCGGGCGAGGATTACTGCATGCCCTGTGGAACGTGCCGCCAGGTCCTGAATGAGTTCGCGCCGGATATCGAGGTTTTAAGCGTTCGCGGCGACGGGAGATACGTAAGCTATTCTCTGCGCGAGCTTTTGCCGAGGAGCTTCAGAATATCCGAAAAACCTGAAAATTGAGCCGCAACCTAAAGTATTTTCTCAAGCAGAGCGACTATTCTGTCCGCGTTTTCAGCCGTCTGCTGCGAAAAACCGAACGTCGAGGCGGATAGCCTTGGATCATCTGCCGCCATGGCGGCGGCGCCGTATCGCTCCGCTGCCGCGCTCTCAAGAATATATGCCTGCCGGAGCAGTGCGAGAGTGGACGCGGGAAGCTCCGGCTGCCCGCAGGGCCGCACCGGGGCCCCACCGCGCAGAAAAAGCAGCGTTCGCAGCAGGGAAAGGCGGGCGCGGCAGGATTTGAGCAGCTGCCCGAAGAGCGCCGCGGTCTCGCCGTGCACGGCTCCGCGCGCAAAGCGGTAGAAGGCCTCCGCGCTCTGCTCTTCGGATATGAGAGCCGGAAGACGATCGGCGTCGCCGCCGTGCCTGCCGTCGGAGCGGCTTTGCGTAACGCGGCTCCATACGGAGCTGAAGGCCGCATCTTCGTTTTCCATGAGTTACCACCTCCATCCGATATCATAATATGCACCTGTCAGCAAGGAGTTTTTATAATGCCGAGATTTTTTGTCGCCGCCTCCAATATTTTCGGAGGAGTAGCATATATCGACGGGAAGGACGCGGAGCACCTGAAGGTCCTGCGTGTGAAGAAGGGCGAGGAGATCATCGTCTGCGACGGAAGCGGACGCGATTATCGTTGCCGCGTGACAAATGCGGGCACGGGTGAGGCCTCTGCCGAGATTCTTGAGGAGAGCGCTTCGGCGGGCGAGCCGAGCGTCAGCTGCCGCGTTTTTGCCGCGTATCCAAAGGGGGACAAGGCTGAGACGATCATTCAGAAATCCGTGGAGCTTGGCGCGGCGGAAATCATATTTTTCCCGTCGGAGCGCTGCGTTTCCCGGCCTGACGGCGCAGCCGTTATGAAAAAGCTTGAGCGCTGGTCTAAAATCGCGCGGGAGGCCGCGATGCAGTCGCAGCGCGGTGCGATCCCGCGGGTAAGCGCCGCGGCATCGTTTGACGAGGCCATGGAGGGCGCGGCAGAGGCAGAGCTTCCGCTGTTCCTTTATGAGGATGAGCGCCGCACGGGCCTGCTTGAGGTGCTTGAGGAGAAAAGGGGCTTTAAAACAGCGGCGATCGTAACGGGCTCCGAGGGCGGTTTTTCACCGGAGGAGGCTGCGATTGCGGCGGAAAAGGGCCTTATCTGCACGAAAATGGGGCCGCGCATACTACGCTGCGAGACCGCGCCGCTCTGTGCGCTTTCCGCCATCATGCTGCACAGCGGAAATCTTTGAAAAAACGCGGAAAATGTATTGACATACGCGGAATTATCTGATATATTAACTGAGCGTTCCAAAGACAGCAGGCATATGTAAGTCCTGCCGAGGATAGCTTCTTCAGATCTTATCTAAGGTTGCTTTATGCCCTCGTGTCTGTTTGGCGCGGGGGATTTTTTCATTTTCCCCCACGGAATATTTTTGTCCGGAGGTGAAATATACATGACAAACGCAAAGGTACTGAGTGAAAAGCAGGCAATAGTCGCCGCACTCGCCGAGAAGCTGAAAAATGCTCAGGGCGTAGTCCTCGTTGACTATTCCGGCACCGATGTTGCTACCGATACCGAGATGCGCCGCGCAATGAGAAACGCTGGCGTTGACTACGCGGTAGTAAAGAATACTCTTACCCGCTTCGCGGTAAACCAGATCGGCTTTGAGGCTATTGATCCGTTCCTGAACGGTCCCACCGCCATCGCCATCTGTGAAAACGATCCCGTTGCGGCCGCCAAGGTCGTGTGCGAGTACGCGGATAAGAAGGACTCCAAGCTCTCCGTTAAGGTCGGTATCGTTGACGGAAAGATCATTAACGCCGACGAGGTCAAGGCTCTTGCAGAGCTGCCGTCCAGGGAGGCCCTTGTGGCGCAGGTACTGGGCACCATGATCGCTCCCATTACCGGTCTTGCAAACGTTCTCAACGCGAATATTCGCGGTCTCGCAATCGCTCTTCAGGCGATCGTGGACAAAAAGACAGAAGGCGCAGCGTGATCCGCTCGCCGCATAATCCGAAAAACATAATTTACAATATGGAGGAAATTTAAAATGGCCAGTGAAAAAGTAACCGCTCTTATCGAAGAAATCAAGAATCTTACCGTCCTCGACCTCTCCGAGCTCGTACACGCTCTCGAGGATGAGTTCGGCGTATCCGCTGCTGCTCCCGCTGCTGTTGCTGTTGCCGCTCCCGCTGCTGCTGCTCCCGCTGCTGAGGAGAAGACCGAGTTCGACGTTGTCATGACCGATTTCGGCGCTGAGAAGATCAAGGTCATCAAGGCTGTCCGCGAGGTCGTTGCCGGCCTGGGCCTTGCTGAGGCCAAGGCTCTTGTTGAGGGCATCCCCGCCAAGATCAAGGAAGGCGTTTCCAAGGACGAGGCTGAGACTATCAAGAAGACCCTCGAGGAAGTCGGCGCAAAGATCGAGCTTAAGTAATTCAGACCCCGATAACTTCAGAGCTTTAAGGCAGACATCCCTTCGGATGTCTGCCTTTCTGCGTATATAAGCGGCATAATTAAAAAAAAGTTCATGCTTTATCCTGATAATATATTATAATGAGCACAGTGAATACGCTGAGGAGGGGAGCAGTTATGACGAAAAAAGCGCTTATAGTTGAAGACGACGCGAATATTGCCGAGCTTATACAGCTGTATCTCGAAAAGGACGGCTTCACCGTGCGCATAGCGGGCGACGGAGCCACGGGCCTTGCCGAGACGAAGGTTTTTGAGCCGGATATAATTCTGCTTGACATAATGCTGCCGGAGATGGATGGCTGGGCAGTGTGCAGATCCGTCAGAAAATTTTCCGAGGTGCCCATAATTTTCCTTACGGCCAAGGGTGAGACCTATGATAAGGTGAGCGGCCTTGAGATGGGCGCGGATGACTATATCGTAAAGCCGTTTGACGCAAAGGAGCTTGTGGCGCGCGTTCACGCCGTTATGCGCCGCCGCAGCGGAGAGAAGGAGAACAGCGAGAAAAAGCTCGTGTATGATAAGCTCGTGGTCAATCTCGATTCCTATGAGCTTATAGTTGACGGAAAGAAGATCGATACGCCGCCGAAGGAGATGGAGCTGCTCTATCATCTTGCCGCG
>CAKTED010000203.1 GCA_934546725.1 uncultured Oscillospiraceae bacterium
TTTTCGAGCATGCCGAGCAGCTTTGAGGCGACGAATTTATCCATATCATAGGCAAATATGGTCGCGCCGCAGATCCACTGGCCGTAAATTTTGCCCCAGCCGAACTTCGCCCAGCCCGAGTCGGAAACACTCATATGCAGCTTGTCGTTTTCAACGTGCTGCCAGTATTTCGCCGTAACGATCTGGCCGAGAGGATACTTGAAATTATGCGCAACGAGCTTCGGCATGCTGGTCGTGCCGGAGGTGAAGTAAACGAGCATCGTATCCGTCGCCTTCGTGGCTTCCTCTCCTGTCGGCCGGTCAAAGCGCTCGGAGAAGGGCTCTATGGCCTCGCCGAAGCTTATCCAGCCCTCGCGCTCGCCGTCAACGACGATGCGGCTCCGGATGCTCGGAGCCTCGGGGATGGAGGCATCCACCTGCTCGAGGACATATTTGTCGTTCACGCAGATTACGGCCTTTATCCCGGCGGCATTCGCGCGATACACGATGTCCTTTTTCGTCAGCTGAAGCGTTGCGGGGATGAGCACCGCGCCTATCTTATGCAGTGCGGGCGCGCAGATCCAGTACTCCCATCGGCGGCGCAGGATGAGCATGACCCTGTCGCCCTTTTTTATGCCGAGGCTTTTAAGGAAGTTGGCCGTTTTGTTGGAAAGGCGGCTGATATCGCTGAACGTGAGTATTTTTTCGTGATCGTGGTCGTCGCACCAGACGAGCGCGCGCTTGTTCACATCCTCAGCCGCCCAGCCGTCAACAATATCAAAGCCGAAGTTGAAATCGTCCGGCTCGTTCACCGTATAGTTGTTTTTCAGATCCTCGTATGAATCAAATTCGATACGGGGCAGATATTTCTCCAGAAGCATTGCAGTTCTCCTTACTCCGCTATCATCGTAAGGAATGTGGCGGGAACGTCTCCGCCGCATTTCTGACCATGAGGATGGGTGGGGTTAAAATATATGCTGTCGCCCTTATTGAGCGTTATTTCCCTGTCGTCAAACACGAGAATGACGGTACCCTCAACGACATAGTTGAACTCCTGTCCAACGTGCGTGACCAGCGCGGCAGGCTCATCGGAAGGGTCGAGCGTAACGAGCAGCGGCTGCATTATCTTGTGCGTATAGCGCCAGGCGAGGTCCTGATAATTATAGCCCTCGTAGCGGCGGACGCTTTTGCCCTGCCCCGCCTTTACGACGTGGTAGGTATCCAGCTTCGCGGCGTTGCCCGTGAGTATCTCGGTAAAATCAACGCCGAATTTGTTGGCTATTTGAAAAATGACGCTTATCGGAATATCCTCGCCGTTTTCCTCATACGCCGCGTAAACCGCCCGGTCAAGACCGAGCTCGTCCGCCAGCTCCTCCTGCGTATATCCGCAGGCGTCGCGCAGGCCAGATATTCTCTGAGCTATTTCGTGCATATTGTCCATAACTTTCCTCCTTTTTCAGACAGGCCGGGGTCAGGGATATTCATCCCATGCCCCGGCCCTGCAATATTCGCATCAATATTCCATTCCGAGCTTCATTGCCTTGCGGTTCAGCTCAAGCATCGCTGCCTTTGAGGCCGGGATGCACTTTTCCAGGCCCTTTTCAAGCGCCTCGGGCGTGCAGAACTGAAGCTCCTTATAGAGCTTGCCGAGCAGTATGATATTCGCCAGTCCCTTCAGGCCGTTATCGTCCGCCATTTTCGTTGCGGGAACGTAAAATACGCTGATATCGGTTCTGTCCGTCTTCTCGCCGACCATGGTGCTGTCAACAAGGACGATGCCGCCGGGCTTTACGGTGTTTATGAATTTATCAAAGGACGGCAGGTTCATCGCAATGAGCGCGTTCGGCTCAAGCACAAGTGGAGAACCGATGGGCGAATCGCTTACGCACACGCTGCAGTTCGCCGTGCCACCGCGCATCTCGGGTCCGTAGGACGGCAGCCACGATATCTCGCGGCCCTCAACGAGACCGGCATAGGCCGTAACCTTTCCGGCAAAAAGCAGGCCCTGACCGCCGAAGCCGGCAAGAACGAGGTTAAGATCAGGTCTCATCACTTCTCGCCCCCTTCCTCGGGATAGAGGTCCTTGTAAACGCCAAGGGGATAATAGGGCAGCATATTGTCGCGCAGCCAGTCAAGCGCTTCGTTGGGAGTAAGGCCCCAGTTCGTGGGACATGCCGAAACGACCTCGACTATGCTGTATCCGCGTCCGTTCACCTGGTTTTCAAAGGCCTTCTTTATGGCCTTTTTGGCGATCCTGACATTCTTTACGCTGTCAACGGTAACGCGCTGGGCAAAAGACACGCCGTCCAGCGTGGAGAGCAGCTCGCACACGCGGATGGGATAGCCCGCCGCCTTTACGTCTCTGCCGTAGGGCGTGGTCTGGGTTATCTGGCCGGGCAGCGTGGTGGGCGCCATCTGCCCGCCCGTCATGCCATATATGGCGTTGTTTATGAAGATAACGGTAATGTTCTCTCCGCGCGTTGCGGCGTGAACGGTCTCTGCCATGCCGATGGCGGCAAGGTCGCCGTCGCCCTGATATGTAAACACTATGTTATCGGGTCTTGCTCGCTTTATGCCGGTTGCGACGGCCGGCGCTCTTCCGTGAGCGGCCTCTACCATGTCGCAGGCGAAGAAATCATAAGCCGTAACGGAGCAGCCAACGGGCGATATACCAATGGTACGTCCCTCGATGCCAAGCTCGTCGATGGTCTCGGCAACCAGTCTGTGAACAATGCCGTGAGGGCAGCCGGGGCAATAGCTGAACACCTTGTCGGTGAGAGCGTGCGGTCTTTCAAAAACAACAGCCATTTTATTTACCCTCCTGAATTTTCTTTATCTCGTCCAGCACCTCTGCGGGAGACGGGATCATTCCGCCGGTGCGGCCATAGAAGTATACGGGCGTGGAGCCGTTGAGCGCAAGCTTTACGTCATCCACCATCTGACCCATGCTCATCTCGACGGAAAGGAATGCCTTTGCATGGGACGCAGCCCTGACTATCGCGTCGTTCGGGAACGGCCATACTGTTATTGGACGGATCAGGCCGGCCTTTATCCCCTGCTCGCGCGCGGCGACCACCGCGCTGCGGCATATGCGGGAGGAAGCGCCGTAAGCCACGAGCACGATATCCGCGTCGTCTACCATGAACTCCTCGCAGCGCTGCTCGTTCTTCTCAACCTCGGCATAGCGCTCATAGCGCTCGCGAACGGTTTTTTCAAGCAGATCGGGCTCAAGGTAGAGCGAGTTTACGATATTGTGCTTGCGCTTTCCACCGTGACCTGTCACGGCCCAGGGCTTCTCAACGGTCTTAATGTCGCCGGGCTCGGGGAGCATTACCGGCTCCATCATCTGTCCGAGCAGGCCGTCGGAGAACAGCATTGCGGGCATACGGTACTTCTCGCCAAGCTCAAAGGCAAGGAAAACCATATCCACCATTTCCTGCACCGTGGACGGAGCAAGCACGATGAGCTGGAAGTCACCGTGGCCGGTGGCCTTTGTGGCCTGATAATAGTCCGCCTGGGACGGCTGGATCGTACCGATTCCAGGGCCTCCCCTCATAACATTGAGCAGTACCAGCGGAAGC